>JAICHT010000142.1 GCA_025924755.1 Chitinophagaceae bacterium
GTTCCTTACAAAAATTCACCACCGCCAAACCCCTATGCGCATTTTGTATGATCAATCTGATGCGGCACCGGTTTGGTATACGGAAGCTTATTACCAGCAAATGATTGGCCATCCAATTGATGCCGTTGAAATTCCTGCAGCAGAAAACATACAAGCCATATATGTGGCAGGGCAGTTAAAAAAAGCGCCGCATCCCCAGGCTGCTAAAGATTTTATGAAATTTTTGATAAGCACTACCGCCAAAAGCATCTATAAAAAATATGGCTTTATTACCGATTGAGAAATGAAGATGCCATTTACAAAGCTTTATACAATAAGGTGTAACCTTTTATTTTCCGCTCAAGGGATATTATCCAATAATAGTTCCGTGTAATCACAATGCCTTCATAGGGCAGGGGGCAATATTAAAAACGGGTAAAAGCTATTTTACAATTACGGATGCAGTCATCATCGGATGCACATTGCAATGATAATTAAAGGTGCCGGTGCCGGTAAATTTGTGGCTGTAGGTATCTCCTTTGCTTAAATTACCGCTGGTAAAACTATTATCATCTGCAGTTACCGTGTGAGGCGCCGAGTCGTTATTGGTCCAGGTTACGGTAGTGCCTGCAGTTACTGTTAAAGCGTTAGAAACAAAACTGAAGTTGGAGATGCTTACCGTATTGCCATTGGTGGCAGGTGGTGGTGTCTGTGTGCTGGTATCACTGCTTTTTTTGGAACATGCAAAAAACAGCACTACTGTTAGGCAGAAAAGAAATGCGGAGTTGAGAACGATATTCTTTTTCATGAAGTTTGTTTCTTAAATCATACGTGAAAAAGAAATCAAAGTTGCTCATACAAAGATTTTAAGAAAGATTTTTTCTGCTATATTAATATGATATGGTTGCTTTTGTAAATAGAAAGCTGCCAGTTACAGTGGATCTATTATAGTATTGGCCTGGAATTTTAATTGCTTGGTTTTAAATTTATGGATATCAGTAACTTTAATACACGATCTGTTTAACTTATAAATTACAGTTATGAAACCAATGCTGCAATTCAAAAAGAGGGAAGGTGTTTCAGGGTTTTTGATATCCGCCATTATTATTGTAAGCGGTTTTTTAATACGGCGGTATTTATATGGCAAAGCCAAACAGGGCGTGATAAGGTTAATAAAAGGTGAACCGCTTTTTTAATTCTAAAATGGATAAGGTTAATACGTACAAAGCGTCACATATAGCATTTTTTTAAAAAAGGAAAGGCAAGGAGTTGTACATTTTTAGAGTACTCATCCTTGCCTCTCTTGTATTACATGAATAATTTATTAGGCAGATTGCTGTTTATTTTAATATCCTTCACTTTAAAATCAATCAGCTGGCCACCTGTATCGGCCTTAATAGAATACGGCATTTTTACTCCGTTTGATACCTCCCGGTAGTCACTTAATTCTTCAGAAGACGAGCCTTCTGCTTCTACTGTCACTTCTTTAATTTTCAGCCCTGTTTTTTCATCATAATAATTTCTTACTACTTTCCCGTTGGGAGAGGTAACGGTAATCACATAGGCCAGGCCATCATCCACGGTTTCAAGTGAAGAGTCCAGCTTCATAGTATATCCCTTAGAAGTATAATCCAGTTCCGGAAAGATTTTAATGCTCTCCTTTAAGGTATTCTTTGCGTCGGGCGGCAGCGGCACGTTTTGTCCCATTTGCTTCATAGTTACACTGTCGCCGTTAACTACCATATGCATTGGCACCATATTCATAGCAGGCACCGAAATTTCCTGGAAGAGCATGCCGGGTAATTTTTTTCTGCTCGTCATCTGCACTTCTATTCCCTGAACGGTGCCGGTAGCTGTCATACTTACATCCGTTACGTTTTTTAATTTATCAACTCCACCAATAGCTTTTAAATAGTTATTAATAACATCTGCGGCTGTAGTGCCCGGCGGTACCGGTTTTTGAGCGGCTCCGGTATAGGTATTATTAGCCGGATTTACATCCGGTAATACGTGTTCAGGGTCGAGTAGGACTCCAGTAATTTTTGTAGTGGATGGATAATGAAATGTCCATGTACCGCCGCGTTCCCAAATCTCTGCTGGCAACTTAACAGTATCCGATTTACCGCTTTCTTCCTTGACAAGCGCTGTAACCGGCAAAGCCATCTCGTTTAAATTTTCAATAGTGATCAGCGCTCCTTTTTTTACATCGTCATCCACATATTTTACACCTTTTACACTTTGATCTAATTTCCAGGTATTAAAGAACCACTCCCGCCAAAACCAGCTTAAATCTTCACCGGATGCATTGTCCATGGTATGAAAAAAGTCCCATGGAGTAGGATGCTTGAAAGCCCATCGCTTGATATAGGTTCTGAAAGCATAATCAAAACGATCTTTTCCCAAAATTTGTTCCCGCAAAATAGTCAAGCCCAGTGCCGGTTTGTTATATGCCGCTTCACCCAGGTAGTTGGCCTGCAGCACATCCGGAGTGGTCATGATCGGTTCGGCATTAGGATTGAACATAAACTTGGCCACCCGTTGTATATCCTGCTTTTGATCGTATTCGCCATTATTAAAAACCTTTGTATCTACATCGTTTATAAAGGTATTAAAGCCTTCATCCATCCATGCATATTTGCGTTCATTGCTGCCTACAATCATTGGAAACCAGTTGTGACCAAACTCGTGGTTGGTAACATTCCATAAGCCTCCTTTACGGCTGCGTACAGAACAGAAAACAATTCCGGGATATTCCATACCGCCTACAATGCCCGCTACATTGGTAGCTACCGGGTATGTATACTCGAACCACTCCTGCGAGTACAATTGGATGCATCCTTTTACATATTCGGTAGACCGTCCCCAACCATCATTGCCGGCACTTTCAATTGGATATACCGATTGGGCTAAGGCTTTTTTGCCGCTGGGTAAATTAATGCGTGCTGCATCCCACATAAATGCTTTTGAAGCGGCCCAGGATACATCCCTTGCATTTTTACATTGAAAATGCCAGGTGATCGAAGGTTTTTTTAAATAGGAAGTAGTACTGTACAAATCGGACGAATCTTTAATGAATATTGTTTTTTCACTGTTCTTTGCCTGGGCCAGCCGGCTCATTTGCGTAGGAGTTAATACCTGCGACGCATTCTGCAGTTCGCCGGAGCCCACAATTACTAAGTTCGCCGGAGCTGTAATACTGTAGTCAAAGTTTCCATATTCCAGATAAAACTCAGAAGCGCCCATATAAGGAATAGTGTTCCAGCCCAGCACATCATCATATACTTCCATACGCGGATACCATTGTGCCACCTCATAGATCCAGCCATTTTTTGTATGGAGCCGGCCGGTACGGTCAGTGCCATATTCCGGTATAGAAAAACTATATTCTATTTTAATTTGCATTTTGCCCCCGCCCGATTTCAGTGCATTTTTTAGACGGAGCTGCATTCGTGTATCGTTAACTATGTAATCGGCTTTTTCAGATTTGCCATTATAGGTAAGCGTTACCGATTTTATTTCATCGCCTTTTGTAAAGCTTCGGTTGGTAAAACGTCCGCCTGTAACAGGACTTGTAGCTTCTCCCCTGGAATCGCTTCTGTAAATATTTTGATCTAACTGCAACCATAAAAAGGGCAACGAATCCGGGCTGTTATTGATGTAAGATATCTCAACATTACCTTGTACGCGGTGCTGAGTGGTATCAAGGGTTACATCAATTTTATAGTCGGCATGATTCTGCCAATAGTGCGGACCCGGAGCACCGGTTGCTGCACGATATTCGTTTCCATTTTCGTTATAAAAAAGTGGGTTGAATACTTTGTGTGCATCGTATGTAGAAGTTGGGGTTTGGGCCGGTACAGAATAGATACTACTTACTGCAACCAACAATAAGCATAGGGATTTTGAGAATTTCATAAATGTAAATAAATATTCGGGTGAGCCTTAAAATTAAGTTCAATATGCCTGATAGCAAAAATTTAATTGGTATCGAAGTTTTAAAAATGCTTACACTTCTTATTCCTGAACCAATTGGTTAGTGTTAAAAAATAATTTTACGATATGAATGCACATGCCACAAAATGTAATAAGCCATGCTGCCCAGGCTACAAAAATAAAACCACTGGAAATGGGTTTCAGAAAAGGAAACGATAACGCACCCGAAAGCTTTATAGTGCAAATTGTATACACACCCAGCGGAAAGACCATACTCCAATATCCTGGCTTATACTGCAGTGGAAATTTTTTATAAAAGTGCCGCCATATTTCTAATATCAATAGTATAGGAATCCACCACGTACTGATGGCCCATGCCAGCATACTGGATGTTTTTATAAAGGGAACAAAATCCTGAAAAGCCTGCATGCCTTTCATGCTCTGAATTAGTGTAGCACCTGCAAGAGTAGTGATAGCGGCAGCACCCATATCAATCCAGTAAGGCGGTGTAAATTCATCTGCTGTTACCGGAAAGAAAGTAAAACGATAAAAATTAATGGTAATCAGGATAAAGTAAAAAATAAAACCCAGCAGAAAAAAACACAGCGAAAGAAAAGTAGTCATATTAACTGGCAATGATAAATGCGCTATCAGCAACGTACCTAATATAGACAAGGATTGCGTGCTAACCACCAGCAGCAACCATACGCCGTTAAAACCTTTTTCTAAGGTAGGCTTTTGAGCTTTTATAGTAACCAGCACAAAAAAAGCATATACCAATAGGACCCATAATATCAATGCAAAGAGCCATAGAAACAGTGCAGGAGAAAAGCTGTTTTTCTGCAGCGCATATTGTATTCCTACTATGTTGGAAGCCGCTACAATTGTTAAAAATCCGGCTCCTTTATCATGCGAAGAGATGTCTGCTATAATATTAGGAAAAAATAAAACAGCCCTCGCTATTGAAAGTAAAATCAACAGTCCGAACCCGATATTATTAATGATAAAAAGCAGGTTGCTGATCCATTCGTACTGCAATAAATGCGATGCAATAGCAACCACGCCAGTTGCCATCACCAAGGCAAAGTAAGCAGGGAAAAGTGTTTGAATTTGTTTTCTGAAAATAGCGGCGGCGTTCATAAACTTTCGGCGCCTTTACTATTCATCAGCGGATTGGGATACGAACCTTCATTATCTTCCTCGCTTCCATCCATGCACACAAAATCCTTTTCTACCAATATGGAAACGGTTCTTTTTTTACCCGTGTCAATCGTCGCATCAAAACCCACCAGATCGGTAGTGGTCCATTCGCCGGCTAATTTTGCCGGTACATATATGGCGGTATGATTTGAAAAAAAGCTAATGGAAAAGTCATCAGCGTCCGATTGCTGTAACGTAAATGTTAGCTGATCTTTTTCGTCTGTTCCAAATTCCAGGGCTTCTGAAATGATGCCATTTTTTTGAAACCGGCTGACTTCCGGTTGTTTCAATCGTAACCTGATATTATTCCCTGTGATCCTGATTTTCATAATTTAAAATGTATACGAATAATTGTTCCACAAAAATAACGGTACAATTTTTATGCGATGATAGACAGTGAACATCCTGCCGGAGAAATCGATTATCCTCTTTAATTTTTTAAAACAGTCATATGCAACAGACACGAAACAGTATCACAGATATTTGGGGTGAGCGGACACCCTATAATGGCGATTGGCCAATAAGAGTAGATGAACGAACCATAGAAGAACCTGATCATTGGGTACAATCGGCCTGTGTACTTTGTTCCAACGGTTGTGGAATGGACATTGGGGTGAAAGATGGACGCATTGTAGGTGTTAGAGGGCGTGCGGTAGACCGGGTAAATCATGGAAGGCTTGGGCCTAAAGGATTACATGGCTGGGTAGCCAATTCAAGTGAGGACCGGTTAACCAAACCGTTGATTAAGAAGGACGGGAAACTGGTAAAAGCCAGTTGGGATGAAGCCATGAATTTAATAGTACAAAAGTCGAAAGAAATTATAGAAAAGCATACCAGTTTAGGTATTGGGTTCTACACCTCGGGGCAGTTATTTTTAGAAGAGTATTATACCCTGGCGGTTATTGGCAAAGCCGGCTTAGGTACGCCGCACATGGATGGAAATACCCGGCTTTGTACCGCTACTTCTGCAGCAGCGCTTAAAGTTTCCTTTGGTTCGGATGGGCAGCCGGGCTCTTATACTGATATTGATACTACAAACGCTATTTTACATGTGGGGCATAATATTGCTTCGCAACAAACGGTTTTGTGGGCACGCATATTAGACCGTCTGGCTGGTGATAATCCGCCGAAGCTTATTGTAATTGACCCAAGAGAAACATATACGGCTCAAAAAGCTACTGTTCATTTAGCGCCCCGGTTAGGTACTAATATCCCGGTAATGAACGGGCTCCTCCACTTAATAATAGAAGCAGGTAATATCAATAAGGAATATATAAATGCGCATACTACAGGTTTCGAAAATCTAAAAAAAATTGTTTCTAAATGGACGCCGGAAAAGGTAGAAGAAGTTTCAGGTGTGCCCGCTGCTAAACTTCGGGCTGCGGCGGAAATACTCGGTACTACTAACTCACTGGTGTCTACCGCACTGCAGGGAGTATATCAATCCATGCAGGCCACTGCCGCTGCTGTTCAGGTAAACAATATTCACTTGATACGGGGATTAATTGGAATACCCGGAAGCAGCATATATCAGATGAACGGGCAACCGACTGCCCAAAATACCAGGGAATGCGGTGCTGATGGCGATTTGCCGGCATTTAGAAACTGGGGAAACAAAAAGCATATTGAAGAACTTGCTCAATTATGGAATGTACATCCTGATAAAATTCCTCACTGGGCGCCGCCCACGCATGCGATGGCCATATGGCGGTATGCCGAAAAAGGTTCCATTAAATTACTTTGGATCAGCGGCACCAACCCGGCCGTTTCAATGCCAGAACTCAGCAGGGTTCGAAAGATATTGGAAAAGGAAGATTTATTTGTAGTGGTGCAGGATGCGTTCATGACAGAAACAACGAAGTATGCGGACGTAGTATTGCCAGCTGCCATATGGGGCGAGAAAACCGGATGCTTTACCAATGTGGATCGCACCGTACATATATCACACAAAGCAATAGAACCACCGGGTGATGCAAAATCAGACTTGGAGATTTTTATGGATTATGGCCGTCGTATGGATCTTAAAGATAAAGATGGAAAGCCTCTTATAAAATGGAAAACTTCGGAAGAAGCCTTTGAAGCCTGGAAAGCATGTACCAGGGGCCGCCCCTGCGATTATACCGGTATGAGCTATGCCAAACTCAGTGAAGGCAGCGGTATACAATGGCCCTGCAATGAAAAGTTTCCAAATGGAACGCCGCATTTGTATACGGATGGTGTTTTTAATACGGAAATAGATTACTGTGAAACTTACGGACACGATCTGGATACCGGTGCCGCAGTAACCGAAGAGGAGTATAAGACCATCAACCCCCAAGGAAAGGCTTTCTTAAAAAGTACCGATTACCAGCAGCCTCACGAAGTGCCGGACAGTGAATATCCATTATGGCTTACTACCGGACGGCTGGTGTATCATTTTCATACCCGTACCAAAACTGCTCGTTCTAAAGATTTAAATGATGCAGCACCGGATGGTTATATACAAATTTCCGAGGCGGATGCCGCAAAATATGGCATAGCAGATGGTGATATGATTGAAGTGGAGTCGCGGAGAGGAAAAGTGACCGAACCGGCCCGGATAGGAGGTATTGAACCGGGATTGATATTCATTCCTTTTCATTATGGCTATTGGGATCATCCGGAAAGAAGCCGTGCTGCCAACGAACTGACATTGACCGAATGGGACCCGGTAAGCAAGCAACCGCACTTTAAATATGCTGCAGTAAAAATCAGCAAGGCAGGCAAGGGAGTCTTACATAAAATAGAGGAAGCGGTAGAAAAAGTAACCAATAAATTAAAACCTCAGGAGGCCTAATATGCATATAGGAAATTATTTGGAGCTGGTTCAAAAAAGTGAAAAAGACCTGGTAAAGGCGTTTGAGATGGTAGCTAAAGAACATGGCGATGAACCGGATGTATATGAAACCTGCCAACTGCTGGCATCATGGTCGCAAGCGTTAATAGTAAAACTGGAGCCTGCTATACAAAAGTATTCTGAAGAAAAAAATAAAGAACCCGACCGGCTTTTTAATACCCTGTTCGACAAGCCCCGGAAAGGAAGTTTGGCTTTGCTACGCGATCTGCACGATGTATGGTTGATGGCAAGCGAAGCGCAACTGTGTGCTATTTTATTAAGACAGGCAGCAGACGGTTTGCGAGATGAAGAACTGTCTGCTACATGTGATCAAATCGGGCAAACATCAAAACGACAGCTTTCCTGGCTGTTAACCCGTATGAAGTCGGCGGCACCGCAAACATTAATTGTTGCAGAATAATATAGATGAAATAAATGGGTCAGATATTTTCATTCGACCCATTTATTATACTTACCCATGAATTTATGAGCTTTTAAATTACCAGCGAGACATCTTGCATCAAACCTGATCTATTTACTATCCTGGTACTGGTATTTAAACTGCTGCATAAATCTAATCAAGTTTCATAAAGCTGCTAACGCATTCCTTCTAACTTTTTTTATACGCAGTGTACATATTCATTTAGTTTCTATCTAAAAAGTGTAAGGTT
Source organism: Chitinophagaceae bacterium (assembly GCA_025924755.1). Classification (GTDB taxonomy): domain Bacteria; phylum Bacteroidota; class Bacteroidia; order Chitinophagales; family Chitinophagaceae; genus Flavisolibacter. Next base: position 8,638 of record JAICHT010000142.1, read on the forward strand.
TAAATGTAAATAAGCCAGTACTTTTATAGTAAATAGCTAACGA
>JAICHT010000143.1 GCA_025924755.1 Chitinophagaceae bacterium
ACACGCAGGGAACTGATTTGCGGCTTTTTAAAAGCCTGCCTATAGAGCTGGCCATTACCATATTAGCCGCCGAATTTGAACCCGGTATTATGGACGCCTACGAAGGAGAAGATAAGCTATACAGCGTGATGCAGGAAATGCACCAGCATCATTTCTGGCTGTCGTCTATGGAAGTAAAAGGCACCCAACGTTTGCAATATGATTATGTGGCTAAAATTGGCGCTTCTTTTACAAAACGGGTTATTAGAAAATCGCCCTGCTGGGCAGAGGTTACTTATCTTCGCCAGCCTTTGGTTGCTACAGAAAGGCAACTGCTTTTATTGATTGTTTTTGCAATAATAGAAAAGCAGTGGGGCTTTGCGCTGGAGGTAGCCGATTATGCTATGGGCCAGTATAACGATCCGATTTTTACAGATTGCAAAAAAGCGATCCTGAATAAATTAAATGCTGAAAAATGGAAAGCGCCGCTGGTAGTAGCCAAGAGACAATTCAACAAACTCCTTTCGCATATTAATGATTAATTTTTGCACCTTATTCGATTCTAATTATTTATCGCGGGGCCTGGCTTTGTACCATTCGCTGTGTAAGGTGTGTCCTTCTTTCCATTTATACATCGTAGCATTTAATAAAGAGAGCTATCAATATTTAACAGAAGCCCGTCTTCCCTTTATCACACCTATTGCCTTATCCGAATTTGAAGACGAGGCCTTGTTAAAAGTAAAACCCACCCGGTCTGCCGCTGAATATTGCTGGACCACTACGCCATCAGTACTTTTATATTGCATAAATAAATACCAGCTTCCTTCCTGCACGTATATTGATGCGGATATGATATTTTACCAGGATCCAAAAGTGCTGTTGGATGAAATGCCTGCCACCGATTCGATATTAATTACAGAACACCGGTATTCAAAAGATTACGACCAGGCCGCTATCAGCGGTAAATACTGCGTGCAGTTCATGTATTTTAAAAATAATGAAGATGGAATAACGGCACTCACCTGGTGGCGGGAGCGCTGTTTGGAATGGTGCTATGCCCGCGCTGAAGATGGCAAGTTTGGCGATCAGAAATATTTAGACGACTGGACCACACGTTTCAAAGGGGTGCATGTATTGCAGCATCGTGGTGGCGGCGTAGCGCCGTGGAATGTGCAACAATTTGATATTGCCAAGGAGAACAATAGTATAATACTTGTTGATAAAAAATCAGGCAAACATTACCCGTTGGTCTTTTATCATTTTCATGGTGTCAAGTTTTATACGGATAATCTTGTTTCCTGCTGTGCGCCGGTATATGATATCAGTTCAGTAGCAAAAGAGTGGATATACATACCATATTTTAAAAAGCTAAAAAAAGTAGAAGCGCAACTAAAATTACAGGGCATATCCTTTAATACAAATGGTGCAAAAAACCCCGCTCCCGGAAAACTTCACGTGTTTTTAGAATATGCTAAAGAACGGCTGGTGCTTTGGAAGATAGGCAATATACGTCCTTGGCAACTGAAATTATTTAGCTTTAGCAAGCAGTATCATTTTTATAAGCTGGATTTATTAAACACAGAAACCAATGGCCCAACTGATAGACCTTAAAACTTTTACTGATAAAAGAGGCAATCTTACGGTTGTAGAAAAAGTGATTCCATTTACCATTAAACGCATATTTTATATTTATGGGGTAGACGAATCGGTTCGGGGCGGCCACCGGCACAAAACTACCGTGCAGGCTGCTATTTGCCTTAAAGGCTCCTGCCAGATTTATAATAATGATGGTAAAGAAGAAAACCGGTTTGTGCTGGATCAGCCCAATAAATGCTTGCTGCTACAACCAACCGATTGGCATACGATGGACCATTTTACAGAAGACGCCATATTGATGGTACTGGCATCGGAATATTTTGACGCCGGGGATTATATATTTGAACCTTATACCTGATGATCGAATACGAAAATTTATATAAAGTAAACCAGCCTTTTTTTGAAGCTTACCACCGTTCGTTTAACGAAGTGCTGGAAAGCGGCTGGTATATTTTAGGAAAAGCAGTTCAACAGTTTGAAACGCAGTTTGCCGCATACTGCCAAACTTCATATTGCTGTGGCGTAGCCAATGGCCTCGATGCGTTAATGCTGGCATTAAAAAGTTTTAATTTTGAAGCGGGCGACGAGGTTATTGTGCCATCTAACACCTACATTGCAACCATACTGGCTATTGTGCATAATGGCCTGAAACCCGTGCTGGTAGAGCCAGACATTGCCACCTATAATATAGATCCCGCAAAAATTGAAGAAAAGATAACGCCTCGCACCAGGGCTGTTATGGTAGTACATTTATATGGCAAGCTGTGCGAAATGAACCGGATAAATGCCATTGCTGATAAACACCATTTAAAGGTAATAGAAGATGGTGCACAGGCACATGGCGCTTCGTATAAAGGCAAAAAAGCCGGCAGCTTCGGGCAGTTTGGGGCCTTTAGTTTTTACCCAACTAAAAACCTCGGCGCCCTTGCAGACGCAGGTGCTTTAACTACCAACGATGCTGCTTTATTTGAAAAAGTTTTTACGCTGCGCAACTATGGCTCCAGGGTTAAATATTATAATGAACTCGTAGGATATAATTCAAGGCTCGATGAAATGCAGGCGGCTTTCTTATCTATAAAACTACAACAGCTGGATGCTATCAATCATCATAAAAGAAAACTGGCAGACCTTTATCTGGCAGGCTTAAAAACAGATTTCATTAAGCCCGTAGTGCAGCCGGATTATTTTGATGTATATCACATCTTTACTATTCGCCATCCACAGCGGGATAAATTGCGCGATTATCTTTTACAAAATGAAATAAAAACAGAAATCCATTATCCTGTGCCACCCAATAAACAGAAAGCAATGAAGGGAATATTGGACGATCAGCCTACCCCTATTGCTGCGGAAATACATGCTACCACACTGAGCCTGCCTATTTCTTATTTTCATACCGAACAGGATATACAACGTGTAATTGAAGTAATGAATCGCTTTTAATACGAAAGCTTAAAATATCATAACCCGCAAAACAAACACAAAAATTATAACGCATCATGCCCGGCGCAGTTACCATAAATAAATATTTACCGATAGCTGTCCTGTACTTTTTTTTCAACAGCTTTTTGCTGCCGCATGGGTTGTTATATACTACCTTACTTACACCGTTTTTTATAATATGGTTGTACCGCTACCCATCTTTCAACTTACTGCTATGGTTCTTTGTGGTAAGCATTCCGTTTTTAATTGTGCACCTGGCAAAGGGTGTGGATGCCCTGGTATACATCAAATCCTACTTGCTGTTTTTTTCGGTGTATGTATTTGGAGTGGCGTTTTACCAGTTCCTAAAAAACTGCCATAGCCTGAGTTCCATTTTTAAAAGCATTACCATTATTAATATATTTTTGGTGCTGCTGGCTTTGCTGGCCCTTGCTATTCCACCATTAAAGCAGCGGTTTTGGTATGATATTGTAGTTACACCTGGTGTTCCAAGTATAAACCGCCTGCAAATGCTCACTTACGAGCCTTCGTACTATTCTATTTTACTGGTTCCTATTGTACTATATTATTATTTAAAGATGCTTTTATTGCGGCTGCCCAATAAACTGCTGGTGTTTTTGTTACTGGCTATTCCTTTATTTCTATCGCTTTCATTTGGGGTTATTTTTGGGCTGCTCATTACGTTCGTACTCATTTTTGTATCAGACGTAAAGCTGTTTACTTTCAACAAAAAGTTTCCTTTATATATTCTTTATGGCAGCATTGCGGCATTGATTGCTTTTGTGCTGGCGCTGGAACTTTTTCCGGATAATATATTTTTTTTACGAATAGCTAACAGCCTTAGTGGACATGATGCTTCCTTTAAGGGCCGCACGTTTGATTCTTTTTATCTTGGATGGCAGATTGCCGCGCAAAAAAGCATTCTGTTTGGAGTCGGCCCCGGCCAGGTAAAGCCCATTGGCTTAGATTTTTTTAGAGTGTTTTACAACTATCCCAATTTTACAGAAAATGAAATCAGCATTCCTAATAGCCTGGGCGATATACTGGCCACGCTGGGCATATTGGGTGTTTTAATAAAACTGTCGCTGGAACTGTTTTTCTTTTTTAAAACAAAAACATACAGCAACTTTTTCAGGCTGGGGTTGTTTCTTTTTGCATTCATCTATCAATTTACCGGAAGCTATATTACCAACATTGCCGAATACGTAATATGGATAATGGCATTTAGCCCCTGGTTGTTTACCGAATTCAATAAAATAAATATTTACAAAATGAAGTATTCAAACGAAGGATTACCTGCAGCACCTATTACACTACCTCATTACGTAAAATAAGCTTTGCGTGAAAGTATTATTTATATCCAGGGCTACTTTGTATACGGATAAAGGTGGCGATACTGTTCAAATAATAAATACAGGCCGCCACTTACAAGAGCTGGATGTAAGTGTGGATATCCGGTTGTGTAACGAAGCAATTGACTACGCACCTTATGACCTCATTCACTTTTTTAACATCATTCGTCCGGCCGATATACTAATGCACATCAAAAAGTCGGGCAAGCCATTTGTAGTGTCTACTATTTACGTGGATTACAGCGAGTATGAAAAAAATGAAAGAAGTGGTATGGCCGGTTTATTTTTTAAATGGTTTTCTGCAGACTTTATAGAATATGCTAAAGTACTGGCCCGCGCCGTTATTAATAACGAAAAGATTATCAGCCCTTCTTACTTTTTTCTGGGCCAGCGCAACGCTATAAGAAAAATTATTAAAAAGGCAGCGCTGGTATTACCCAATTCAAAAAGTGAGTATCAACGTTTTTCAAAGCACTTTAATATATACCCTGCGTACAAAGTTATACCCAACGCTATAGACGCAACGCTCTTTAATTTTTCAGAGCAAAAAGTTAAAAAAGATAGAAACCTGGTAATTTGTGTAGGCCGCATTGAAGGAAGAAAAAACCAGTTGAACCTTATTAAAGCGCTTAATAATTCTTCCTATCAATTAATAATTATTGGCTCCGCTTCAGCCAACCATGTAACTTATTATAACCTATGCCGCGGTATTGCGGCTTCTAATGTCAGGTTTGTTAGCAGTCTTACGCAAGAAGAATTGCTTGAATATTATGCGGCAGCAAAAGTGCATGTATTACCCAGTTGGTTTGAAACAACCGGCCTGAGTTCGCTTGAAGCCGCTGCTATGGGTTGCAATATTGTTATTACCGATAAAGGAGATACCAGGGAATATTTTGAGGATATGGCTTATTATTGCAATCCCAAATCGCCTGCGTCTATACGACAGGCAGTAAACCATGCAGCGGAAAATGACTTTAATGAATCCTTACGAAACAAGATTATCAACCAATATACGTGGTCTGTTACGGCCGCTAAAACTCTGGAAGCCTATCGTATAGCTTTACTACAATAAAAGATCTATGAGAATTGGAATTATTGGAACGCGAGGCATACCGAATCACTATGGCGGGTTTGAGCAGTTTGCTGAGTTTGTAGCACCGATGTTGGTACAGCGTGGCCACGAGGTATATGTGTATAACTCATCTTTACATACCTACAAAGAAAAAACATGGAAAGGCGTACACATCATTAGCCGGTACGACCCGGAAGACAAAGTAGGAACTGCCGGCCAGTTTATTTACGATTTTAATTGCATCGTGGATTCGCGAAAAAGAAATTTTGATGTAATCCTGCAAATGGGTTATACCAGCAGCAGCGTATGGACCTTTTTATTTCCAAAGAGTGCCCTACTGTTTACTAATATGGATGGGCTGGAGTGGAAAAGAAGCAAGTATTCTAAAAAGGTGCAGGGCTTTCTTAAAAAAGCCGAGGGGTGGGCTGCGCTTCATAGCGATTACCTGATTGCCGATTCAAAAAGTATTCAGCAATACCTGCTTAAACGATATAAAAGACCTTCTTTTTTTATTACCTACGGCGCTAAACTGGTAACGGAGGCCGACGAATCGGTATTAAAGGTTTGGGGAGTAGAAAAATTTAGTTACAATTTGGTGATTGCCCGTATGGAGCCTGAAAATAATATTGAGACCATTATTCTTGGTCATATCCAATCGCATACTACAAAGCCTTTAATTATTATTGGTGCTTACGATCATCATTTTGGCTCGTATTTAAAAGCAAAATACGCTGGTGAAAAAATCAAGTTCTGGGGTGCGGTTTACGACTTGCATGTACTAAATAACTTACGCTTTTTTTCTTACTTGTATTTTCATGGCCATTCGGTAGGCGGCACTAATCCTTCCTTGCTGGAGGCGATGGCTTCGTATGCGCTGGTAGTAGCTAATAATAATATCTTTAATAAAACCGTATTGGAAAATGATGCCTTTTATTTTTCTTCTGCAAAGGATATAGCCGATATACTGGATGCGAATATTGAACGGGTAGATTATAAACACATGCTTATAAATAATGCGCAGAAAATCAGCAGCCAGTATTCGTGGGATCATATTATAAACCTGCTAGAAAACAGCTTAATCCATGCCATGGAAGAATGCACTTGCAAAAGAGACTAATTACTACCACGTTCTTTTCTTTCTTTTACTTACCACGCTGTTAAGCCTGGCATTTAACATCAGGATAGTGAACAGCATTTCTATTATTCTGCTGGTTGCTGTTACCCTGATGCACCCGGCCAGAACTACTCTTTTAAAAAACGCTTTCAGCAATCCTTATTTTTTAAGTTTTCTTGCCTTGTTTCTTCTAAAAATAGCAGGGGTTTTTTATACCAGCGATGTAGAGCAAGGCTGGAAGCATGTAACTGGCAAAGCTGCCTTAATTGCCATTCCTTTTTTCTTTTGTGCTAATAAAGATCTGCCGGCTTTGCTGGTGCGCCGCCTGATGACCTTTTTCAGTTTATCGCTTTTAGGCGTTACGCTTTATTGCCTTGTGCATGCTGCGTTTTTATACCAGCACCAGCACGATGTATCTGTTTTCTTTTATCACCCGTTGGTATCACCGTTTCATCATCACGCCATTTTATTTTCTTTTGATATTTTTTTCTGCATTGTATATTGGATGGAAGACGGCCTGACTATTATTTCAAAGCAAAGGGATAGAATATGGATCGTTTGCCTGTTGATTTATTTCTCTGGTATCATCTTTTTATTATCGTCTAAGCTGGCCATTGTTATATTATTAATTTACCTGGCGTTTTATTTTACCAAAAACATTTTTACCCGCTCTAAATGGGTACTACCAGTTATGGGTAGTTGCTTATTGGCAGTGATAGTGTTGATTGGTATTACAAACAACCCGGTTAAAAAAAGATTTTCAGACCTTACCAACGGCAGCGCGGCTTTGTATAAGCAGCCACAATTTTCTCCTGGTGTTTATTTTAATGGCCTTCAGTTACGGCTGCTTACCTGGCGTTTTACCAACGAAATACTGACGGAGAAAAAAGCATGGCTGCTAGGCGTGAGCCCCGGCGATGCCCAGCCCGAACTGAATAAAAAATATACAGATACCCATATGTACCTGGGCGATGGCGTTACTAACAAAGGCTACCTGGATACCAGTTGCCACAATACTTTTTTGCAAATTACATTGGAGTCGGGGCTGGCAGGATTGCTGATTCTTTTATTCGCCTTTGGCTATTTTTTATACCAGTCCATAAAACGTCGCCGCCGGAGCACCATCCTCTTTTTTACTGCTATATTGGCTTTTTGCTTTACCGATTCGTTGTTGTCTACCCAATATGCCATCTTGCTGGTAGTCTTCTTTCCGTTGCTGAGCCTTTATACCAAAACCACAGCACCTCAGTGATAGCTTTTTTAACCGGCGAAAGTTTACTGCGATAAAAGCGAACAACTTTGTCTAAATGAATACGTTGCAGCAGTTTACCTACTGATATAGCGGTTACCTGTTTTAAAAAATACAGTTTATTGAACACTGCCTTATGAGGCATATACGTGTTTTTGATTTTTAAAACTTCTTTGCAGGCTTTATACCATTGCTGGTCACTCATGCCTTCCCAGCGCATATTTGCCAGCACTGCCGGCACGCGAACAAAACTGCAGCCATTAGCTTTCATACGAAGCAATAACTCATAATCCATTGCATATTTATACGACAAGCTAAAACCGCCGTACTGTAGATAGCAACTGCGCTTTATAAAAACAGTTGGATGGTTCAGCGTCATTTCGTGCCGCAGGTAATGATGGTCTCCCTGTATTACCATATCCCTTTTGCCTGATTTCCAGTAACAAAGATTACCGTAAGCAATATCATTATTTTTTATGGCAGCTACCACTTTTTCTACTGCGTCTTTCTCGTACCAGTCGTCGGCATTTATCAACCCGATAATTTCACCTGTAGCTTTGGCAATGCCCTTATTGAATGCATCACTCACTCCTTTATCTTTTTCACTCACCCAATAGGCTAGCTGCGAGCTATATTGCTGTATGATGGAAACACTGTTATCGGTAGAGCCGCCGTCAATAATAATATATTCAATATGAGGATAGGTTTGCTGCAACACGCTTTCAATGGTTTGCTGCA
>JAICHT010000144.1 GCA_025924755.1 Chitinophagaceae bacterium
ATAATGAACATGTTCTACAACATATCCCTCATTCTTAAACAAAAGAATAATGAAATCTTTAAGTTTATTGCGATCAGTAAAACTAAAATGTTTATATAAATAATTAAAGGTTATCTTATTGACCATACTCATTATTACAAAATTCGTAAACTATAGATTGTATAGATCATTTAGTTTTGAAAGAAGAACAACTATGAAATTGACAGATTTAAAACCGGGGCAGGTAGGAATAATAAAGGAGTTTGAAAGCTCTGAAATACAGTTGAAATTGATGGAGATGGGCTGTCTGCCCGGTGAAAGGGTAATGGTTGACCAGGTAGCCCCATTAGGAGATCCTATATCGATTAAAATTGCTGGATATAGCCTGAGTTTGAGATTAAGTGAAGCAAAACACGTGATTGTTGAAATATAGATTAAATGAAGGTAGGTTTATACTTTGGGTCCTTTAACCCTATTCATATTGGTCATCTTATTATTGCAAATCATATTTTAAATGTTGGGAGCATTCAAAAGATTTGGTTTGTTGTCTCGCCGCTTAATCCATTTAAGGTTTCTGCTTCACTATTAAATGAATACGATCGTTTATACCTCGTTCAAAAAGCTATAGAGGAGGATACTAGATTAAAAGCAACAGATATTGAGTACGGGTTGCCCAAACCCTCATATACTATTGATACATTAATATACTTAAAGGAAAAATATCCGGAACACGAGTTTGTTTTAATAATGGGGAGCGATAGTTTTATGAACCTGAAACAGTGGAAGAATGCTGAGCTTATTGCAGCATCTTATAAAATAATAGTGTACATAAGACCTAATTATGAAGTAGTCAATCCTTTAAATGCTTCAATAGAGATAATGCAGGCACCGCTACTTGAAATTTCTGCGAGTTACATTAGGTTATTAGTTAAACAAGGCAAATCAATAAAGTATTTAGTTCCACCAATAGTTGAGGAAGAAATTATCTCAAATTCATATTTTAAAAATATCTAAAGAAAGTAGCCTAGGAGTAAACATCCAGAAACTATAAACGGTGAGTAAATCCGGGTGAATTTTAATAACAAAAACGTTGACAGAATAATAGCGGCATTTGCAACGCTAATGACGCCAAAGGAAAATAATGAAATATCCTTTATTATAAACAAAATAGCAGCGATCATAATTCCAACCACAGCTGCATTAATACCTTCTAACGATCTATAAATAACTGCATATTTTTTTAGGTTGATCCATATTGGAAAAAAGAACAAAACCAGTAAAACGCTGGGTAAAAAGATTGAAATACTTCCAATAATACATCCGATAAATTGCACCTTAGGCCCAAACTTCTGTAATGCCATACCTCCGGTAAACGATGCAATTGAAAAGACAGGCCCAGGAATAGCCCGTACTATACCAATGCCAGTCATCATATCTTCTTTATTAATACGGATGACATTAGGGTTTTTATATTTTACAATATCTGGTCTTACCGAAAATTGTTCATACAGCATAGGCATAAGCACATGACCACCGCCAAAAACAATACTTCCCATCCGGTAAATATTTTCAAATAAGCTAATGGGCTGACGGTTTTCCCAATTCTGTTTTCTAGCTGTTTCGCTGGTAACCCCTGCAATAATAAATAAGATGGCAAAAAGCCAGATATTCCACCACTTGATTTTCCGGGGCTTTGCTTCCGTTTGAGGAATTCTTTTTTTACTAATGTTTGTTGCTACGCCACTTAGTACTATTAAAGATGGGAAGATCCAAGGCGATTTAAAAAGTAAAAAGGTAGCAAGCGTGCAAACAATCAAGATTATCCAAGTAATATAATTTTTTATTGATATATTAAATGCTGATATTGAACCGTATATTAAAAATCCTACGGCCATTGCCGGGATAAATTTAAATATATCTACACGTAAGGCTTTTTGATCAATATATGGTAATAAAAAAGAGAATGCACCCATTAATATACAGGCAGGTGTTATCCATACCAGCAGTGTTAAAATAGCTAAAAACACACCCCCTCTTTTATAGCCAATTAAGGTGACGGTTTGTGTAGAAGATGCACCCGGCAATAATTGGCAGAATGCATTATATTCTAAAAGCTCCTCTTCGGTTACATAAGGTGTTTTATGAACAAAAATTTTCATCATCATTGCAATATGAGCCTGCGGGCCTCCAAAAGCTGTGATGCTGTACATAAAAACATTCTTCAAAAAAGGAATATGACGTAATATCATGATTTTACAAGTAGAAAAACAGTATGGCTTAATAAAGTTTATATCTACTCACACATATCCAGAGGTGTAAACAGATATATAAAACAAAACTATTTAGCTGGTTTAACTTTACAATGTTGGTTTTAATTACTTCGATCCAGAGTATTTTAATACAAAAGTTACTACCAAACTTTTATTTAAATTCATAAGTTTAAAGTAATACAATTTAATTAAACGTATCCAGGCCAATATATTAAAACTCCAAACTTTTTATATGTAGTTCAGGTTTTTATTTGCATAGATAAAAACATTTATAGAGTGCGTCATTAAATTTTTATATTCATTATTTTTATGAAAAGGCTTACTGTTCTTTTAATACTCTCTTGTTTTATAAATACTCTTTTTGCACAACATATAGATAAAAAGTTACAACGTGATGTGTATGAATTGATTGACAGCTTTCATGGGAATATAGGCGTTTACATTAAAGATTTAAATACCGGGAAAACAGTTGCTATAAATGCTGACACTATTTTCCCAACGGCAAGTATGGTAAAGGTTCCTATACTCATAGGTATCATGGATAAAATTAATAGTGGTGCGCTATTGTATCATCAGCAGTTGCAGTACAAAGATTCATTGTTATATGAAGGAGTAGACATATTAGGTTCATTTAAGAATGATGAAAAAATTGAATTGAGTAAAGTGATGATGCTAATGCTTACTATGAGCGATAATACTGCTAGCTTATGGTTGCAAAGCTTGGCAGGTGGCGGTAAACAAATTAATGAAGTGTTAGACAGCCTTGGTTTTAAAGATACACGGGTAAACTCCCGTACGGCCGGCAGAGAGCAAAACAGAAATACATATGGTTGGGGACAAACTACGCCCAGAGAAATGGCTTCTTTGTTTGAAAAAATTTACAAAGGCCAGGTTATTTCAAAGGCCACCAGCGATAAAATGCTTCGTTTATTGAACCGTAGTTATTTTGATATAGTAAGCATATCACAACTACCGCCTTATGCTGCCGTATTTGCTAAGTATGGCGCTGTAGATGAAACCAGAAATGAAGCCATACTGGTAAAAGGCAAGAAAAGTAATTATGTATTTTGTGTATGTACTAAAAACAATAAGGACACTAGTTGGGAAAACTCGAATGAAGCCTGGGGGTTAACCCGTAAGATATCGGCTTTGTTGTGGAATTATTATGAGCCCAAAGACACATGGAAGCCAGCGCCAGATGCTGCCAAGTTCGATTAGTTATTTCATTAACTGGTATACCAGCAAACTCATTAAATAAGCAATCGTGGTCATGTATACAAACTGAATAATGGGCCATTTCCAGGTTTTTGTTTCGCGGCGGGTAACAGCTAATGTGCTCATACACTGCATAGCAAAAACATAAAATACCATCAACGATAAACCCGTAGCCAGTGTAAAAAGTGGTGTGCCATCCGGCTTTTTTGCAGCCCTCATTTTATCTTTTAAAAGTAGCCCTTCATCACTCTCCCCTACACTATACAAGGTAGCCATAGTGCCTACAAACACCTCCCGGGCAGCGATGGATGTAATAATAGCAATACCAATGCGCCAATCAAAGCCAAGAGGAGCGATGGCAGGCTCGATACTTTTTCCAAGTAAGCCGGCATAGGAATTTTCTAATTTTTCTGCATGATATTGTTTTTCCAGATTGGCTGTATTAATGGAAGATTGGTTCTTTGCCTGTTCATACCTGGCTTGCACTGCAGCCATCTTTTTGGATGGACCATAAGAGCTAAGTGCCCATAATATCAGGCTGATAACCATAATAACCTTACCCGCATCCCTTACAAAAATCCGGGCTTTATTAATCATGGTTTGTCCCACATTCTTCCATCGCGGTGCCCGGTAAGTGGGCAACTCCAAAATAAAAAAACTTTTTTCATTAGTATGAATAAACCATTTAGCCACATACGATACCAGTAAAGCCATTACCAACCCTAATATATAAAGCCCCATCATTACCAGGCCCTGTAAGCTTAAAAAACCAAGATAATATACATTAGGAATGACCAATGCTATTAAAATGGTATATACCGGCAGTCGTGCCGAGCAGCTCATTAAAGGAGTAATTAAAATAGTGAGCAGCCGTTCCTTTTTATTTTCAATATTACGGGCACTCATTATAGCCGGTACGGCGCAGGCAAAACCGCTGATTAACGGCATAACACTTTTCCCGTTCAGCCCCACACTGCGCATAAGCCTGTCCGTTAAAAAGCTGATACGGGCCATATAGCCGGTATCTTCGAGCAAAGTAACCAAACCAAATAAAATCATGATCTGCGGTACAAATACCAATATGCCGCTTAAGCCTGCTACCAGCCCATTAATTAATAAATCACTCCACCAGGTATTGGGTAATAAGTTTGAAAGAAAGGTACTGGCAGATGAGAAGATCATTTCAATCCACGTCATTGGGTATTGAGCCAGCCAGAACACGCTTTGAAATAATAGAAACAAGATGCTTATCAAAATCAGATAACCCCAATGCCGGTGCATTAAAATATTATCCAGCTTATCCGTAAACAACGTTTGTTCTAACGGATCGGGTTCAGAAACCGACAATTGCATCACGTGCTTAATACGGCTATAGCGCTGCAATATTTCGGTAGCCTGTGTTTTGGTTGGATTGAAAGCATGTTTTTCCTCAATGCTCTCAATACTATGCTGCAAGGAAGGGTTTAGCGCAAATTCTTCATGATTGATCAAATAGTGGATTGCAGCATAATCGCTGGTATTTGGAAATAGTTCCTGGATGTCTTCAATCGGAGCTTCGGCCAATGCTTTGTTATCAATAAAATCTCTTACGGGCATCTGGTAAAGCTTCAGGCAGGTTTGTTCAATTGCTTTTTTTAATGGAGCAATGCCCTTTCCTTTCCTTGGGTTAATAGAAACAACGGGTACTCCCAATCCTCTTTCCAGTTCGGTAAGATCAATATTAATTCCTTTCTTCTTTGCAATATCAGCCATGGTTAGTGCTACCACCACCGGCTTTTTTAAATCTAATATCTGTGTGCAAAAAAGTAAATTTCTTTTAAGGTTGCTGGCGTCTACCACTACCACAATAATGTCGGCCTGTATATCTTTATCCTGGTTAAGCAGCACCCGGTAGCTTACCCATTCATCCAGACGTTTCGGATATAAGCTATACGTTCCCGGCAAGTCAATAATCTTGGCCGTGATGGTATTGGAAATGGTAGCCGTACCCGTTTTCTTATCAACGGTAACACCCGGAAAGTTGCCCACTCTTTGGTTTAAGCCGGTAAGGGCATTAAAAAGTGAGCTTTTCCCGCTATTGGGGTTCCCTACTAATGCAATATGTATGGATGGATTTGCCATTTTGCAGCGCCGCAAATTTACAATAGCAATATAGTTGTGGTTTACGATATTAGAAGTTTCATGAAGTGTTTAAGGGGTTTAACATTTTATTGCCGTGGCGGCATTAACTAATTGTAATAAATGAAGTCATTAGATACCTTTGTAATTCTTATAAATAAACGTTTAGTGTGATGCGGAAAAATTTTGTTCTTCTTCTATTGTGTATAGCTGGCATTGCGCAGGCGCAAAGAGTAAAAAAAGCAGATCGCGAGTTGGTTTCTAATCTTCAAAAAGAAATCCGGTATCTGTCCAGCGATTCGTTGGAAGGCCGTCGTACCGGTACTGCCGGCGAAAAGCTGGCAATGCAGTATATCAGCAACGATTTTCAATCCATAGGGTTACAGCCAAAAGGTACCAACCAATATTTTCAGCCATTTACTATTGATGAAGGCAAGCAAATTAATCCCGGCACGCACCTAAGCATTAACGGTCGAAGCCTGGAGTTGGGTAAAGATTTTTACCCGCTTGCTTATAGTGCCAACGATACAATAGCGGCTGCGCCTTCTGTTACGTTGCAGGAAGTACATATGCCCTGGTTTTTTGATAGTAAAGATTTGATTCAGGAAAACAGCGGCAATCCTCATTTTGATGTGTATACAGCTGTAAAGGATAAAGCGGCAGAAATGCAAAAAAAGGGTGCAACCGCTCTTTTTATATACAATACCGGTACAGGTGACGAATTGCAATTTGAAAGTAAAGACAATGCGCCAGCGCTTACTATTCCCGTAGTTTATATTACAAAAGAAGCAGCAAAGAAATATTTAAGTGATGAACTGGCTGCGTTGAATATTAATTTAAAAGTGGATATTGGTGAGAAGGTAAGAACCGGTAGTAATGTAATGGGTTATATAGATAACGGTGCGGCTACTACCGTGGTTATAGGTGCGCATTTTGATCATTTGGGTTATGGCGAAGATGGCAATTCTTTGTGGCGCGGCGCCAGGCAAATACACAACGGCGCTGATGATAACGCCAGCGGTACTGCGGCAATGATAGAGCTGGCACGCTTACTAAAATCTTCTAAATTAAAAGAAAATAATTATTTGTTTATTGCCTTTACAGGCGAAGAACTGGGCTTATATGGATCCAAGTATTTTACCCAACATCCTACTATCGATTTAGGTACGGTAAATTATATGATTAATATGGATATGGTGGGCCGGTTAAACGATTCCTCCCATATGGTATACGTAGGCGGCTATGGCACTTCGCCCACCTGGGGGCAGGTTTATAGTGCAACCGGGAAAAAAGGGTTATATAGCAAATCATTGATTTTTAAATACGATTCCAGCGGTGTTGGCCCAAGCGACCATACTTCGTTTTATTTAAAAGATATACCCGTGCTTTTTTATTTTACCGGTTTGCATAGCGATTATCACAAACCTTCCGACGATTTTGATAAAGTGAATTATGAAGGCGAAATGGAAATAGTAAAGCACATTTACAGCCTGATAGAACAGTTGAATAAAACCCATACACGGGTAGCTTTTACCAAAACAAGAGATGCGCAAATGGCCGATGCGCCACACTTTAGCGTAACTCTTGGCATATTACCCGACTATACTTTTACCGGTAAGGGTTTGCGTGTTGATGATGTGAGTGCCGACAGGCCAGCACAAAAAGCAGGCTTAAAAGCCGGGGATATTATTACTGCACTTGGCAGCTATAAAGTAAGCGATATACAGAGTTATATGCAAGCCTTAAGTAACTACAAAAAAACGGAAAAAACAATTATTTCTTTTCAAAGAGGAAATGAAACTTTGCAGTCTACTGTTCAATTTTGATAACCACTAATTGCATGCTTATGAAGTTGGTTTTAGATACAAAGGGGCTTGCCGATGGGTTTTTTGAAGAAGCAAGATTGTTAGGGATCATGGCGCCTGTAAACGATTACCAGTTTTGCTGGCATCTAAACAATTCACTTGGGTTGGATTTTAGAATTAACAACGATATAGAGATACAGCTCACCAAAAAATTACGCAATTACTTTTTCTCGGTATATGAATATGCCGAGGCTACCACCACCTTGGTGCATTATTTATATAATAACCAGTTTGACGGCGAATACCTGCTGCCCGAGTTTAAGCATCTTGATTTTTTGTGGCTGTTAAAGGGTGATATGATAGGTGATGAAGCCATGGAATATTTAGTAACCTTTGTAAGAAACATAAATGGGGTGCAGCTGGTAGTGGAAATGCCAACCGATAAGATAAAAAGTAAAGAACACCTCGTGTTTTAATACTATGTGGGTAGAAAAAGATAATAAGCTGTATAACCAATACGAATTTAAAAATTTTGTAGAGGCTTTTGCCTTTATGACCAAAGTAGCGCTTATAGCAGAAAGCCTAAACCATCATCCTTTATGGACCAACGTTTGGAATAAAGTAGAAATATGGCTTTCCACTCATGATGCAGGCAATATTGTTACCGATAAAGACAGGCAGCTTGCCCGGAGAATTGATGCCTTGTTTTGAGTTTATGTTCCTTTCTTCTTCCTTATTATTATTGCCGCATTTGTTTGCATATCCGCACTAAAGTTTACCTGGTATCTGTTTGCTGCATCCTGCACTATTAAAAGCCCGGTATTGGGCGGCAGGGTTCCAAGGCTTTCTGCTACCAGCGTTATGGTTACTGCGGTATCTGCATCGCTATTTAAATGCACTACTTTTTTAACTGCGTTAGCGGTAAGTAGTTGTTTGGAAATAATGTTTGTTCCATTCAGCAATACACTAATACTATCACCGTCAATCACTCCATTATCATAAAACGATAACGTAAGGCTATCGCTGCTTACTGTAATTGCTTGTAAGAAGTTTATTTTGCGTTGTGCTGCGGGTAAATTTTCCGGCGTAGGTACTTTTGCAGCAGTAGCTTTTGACAACGGTACATGGCTTGCGCTTGAAGCAGAAGCAACAG
>JAICHT010000145.1 GCA_025924755.1 Chitinophagaceae bacterium
CCATATTAGCATGAAACTGTATTACCAAAGCAGAGGGTGATGGATGCGGTGGCAAAAACCCGAATGCAACCGACAAGGCCGCAAGCATTGGCAAGCCAATATACACCGCAGGAAGTTTGTATTGATATACTACCGAAAAGATGAGTGGAATCATCAGCACAAAACCGACGCCGTAAAAAAGCGGCATCCCAATAATGAACCCGGTTAATACTAAAGCCCATTGAATATTTTTTAGACCCACAGCCTGCATAATGGTTGCAGCTATTCGTTGCGCAGCGCCGCTTTCAGCAATCAACTTTCCCAACATTGCACCTAATACAATAATAATGACTATTGAACCCAACGTATCGCCAATGCCTTTTTCAATAGACCGGGTGACGGTGTTAAAAGGAATGCCTAAACACAAACCTGCAACAATGGAAACAACCAGGAAAGCAAGGAACGCATTGACCTTACCAACCGTTATTAATAATACCAGGGCTATCAAAGCGAAAAGAACAATAAGTAATGTCATTACTATTTTAGCTTATTAAGAATCTAAAATTATAGTTATTGTTCCGGTCTGCACAATTCAATTCTTTGCCTTTATACGGACGCTATATTAAATCATTGCTTATTGCGGCATAATAGAAACCGATCCGTATCCTCTGGTTCGTAACCGTACACTTTTTGAATGGCAGTGCAGCTATAGTGTGGCGACAGTTTTAGAGTATCGTTTTCCCTTTAACAATTATGCTATGAGCTTTAATCAAAAACTCTTAATTAAAATATAATTTACAAACCCTTTTAACTTTTAGTGATATTCTTTTACACTTAATTTAGCTGCTTCCCTATTTTTGCCTCAATTTAGAATACCAACCGCCACTGTATGGAATTTTTTAGTAAGAAAATGCTCTTTCCACAGCAGCAATATTATATTGCCGCTACGGTGCTTTTCTTTTTAAAAAATCCGGATACTGCTTTAAATCAAAAAAGAATTTCAGATGAACTTTAGAAAAGTCAACAACATTACCGGATGGGTAGTTTGTGCTATCGCCTCTCTTTGTTATATTCTTACTGCGGAAAAATCCGGCAGCTTTTGGGATTGCGGCGAGTTTGTAGCCAGCGCCTACAAAGTGCAGTTGCCCCACCCGCCCGGTGCGCCTTTGTTTGTATTACTGGGCCGCTTTTTTATTGTTCTTTTTGGTGATAATCCATTGAATGCTGCCAAAGCAGTAAACGTAATGAATGCATTGGCAAGCGGCTTTACCATCTTGTTTCTTTTTTGGACCATCACCCATTTTGCCCGTAAAATGATGGTATCATGGAATGAAGAACCAACCAGCGGCCAAACGTATACTATAATGGGGGCTGGTATTATTGGAGCATTGGCTTATACGTTTTCCGATTCTTTTTGGTTTAGTGCGGTAGAAGGCGAGGTATATGCTTTTTCTTCTTTCTTTACGGCTATTGTTTTTTGGGGCATTTTAAAGTGGGAACGGGCCAGCGATTATGCCGGCACTGACCGGGTGCAACAAGTTCGTGCTGACCGGTGGATTGTATTTATTGCTTTTATGATGGGCTTGTCTATCGGCGTGCATTTGTTAGGTCTGTTAACCATACCCGCTATAGTGATGGTATATTATTATAAGCGTTACAACTATACCCGCAATGGCGCCATATGGGCTTTCATTATTGGCTGTATTATTACCGGTATTGTACAGGTGGTGGTAATTCAATATTCCATTAAACTGGCCGGCAAGTTCGATATATGGTTTGTAAATGGGTTTAATCTTCCTTTCTTTTCCGGCTTTGTATTCTTCTTTGTATTGCTGGCGGCGCTTATATGGTGGGGGCTGAAAGTAGCCAACCGCAGAGGCTGGTCTTTTTTAAGATTGGGACTTTGGTGTTTTGTTTTTATGATGTTGGGTTATTCTACTTATGTAACCACTATGGAACGATCGAATGCCAACCCGGCCATTGATATGAATAATGTGGACAACCCAATGAACCTGGTATATTACTTAGGACGCGATCAATATGGCACACAGCCTTTATTATATGGTCCTAAGTTTACGGCTCAATATAAAACCGATGAGAACGGGCAATATGTGTTGGATGAAAGTGAAATGAAATATACCAAAGGCAAGGATAAATATATAGCAATAGGACGCGACCAGGAACCTGAATATGACCCCGGAGATATGATGATCTTTCCCAGGGTTTGGGACAGAAGCAACGATCAGTATCATGCCGATTTTTATGCCGACTGGCTGAACCTTCAGCAAACGCAGGATCCTAAAACCGGCCAAACGCATTACGAAGCTCCTTCCTATGCTGATAATATTAACTGGTTTGTTACCTACCAGATGGGCTTTATGTACTGGCGTTATTTTATGTGGAACTTTGCCGGTAAGCAAAACGATATACAAGGATTTGGTAACAAGCGGGATGGCAACTGGATATCCGGTTTTTCTTTCATTGACAATCCACGACTGGGCGATCAATCTAAAATGCCGGCAAGCCTTCAGCATAATAAGGCGCACAATACGTTATTCTTACTACCTTTTTTATTAGGAGTAGTAGGATTTGTTTTTCAATATATCAAAAACCGGAAGGACTGGATTGTTACGTTCCTCCTTTTTTTCATGACCGGTTTGGCTATTGTCATCTACCTGAACCAGGCAGGCAACCAGCCTCGTGAACGGGACTACGCATTTGTGGGTTCTTTCTATGCATTTGCCGTATGGATTGGTCTATCTGTTATTGGTTTTGTGCGTATGGCTGCCAGTTTAAAGGAAGATCGTCCTGCATTTTTAAATACGCTCATATATGGCAGCATTGCTACCTTTTTAGTGGTCATGCTCAGCAATACTACCAGCACTTTTGGAGGCAGCTTTGTAAGTTCGTTATTATCGGCCGTGCTTTATGCGGCGCTGGTATTTATTATTACCTATGCGGTGCGGGCAGCTTCCAACAATGGAAACAATCTCCGAAATGCCGCTTTTACTGCCACCACTATTTGCCTGCTGGCCCCAGTAGTAATGGCGCAGCAGGAATGGAATGACCACGACAGAAGCAAAAAGACCCTTGCACCGGATATAGCACGCGATTACCTGGAAAGCTGCGCTCCCAATGCTATCTTATTTACGTTTGGTGATAATGACACCTACCCGCTTTGGTATGCACAGGAAGTGGAAGGTGTTCGTCCGGATATACGCATTATCAATAACAGTTTACTGGGTATCGATTGGTATATTAACCAGCTTCGCTACAAAGTAAATGAAAGCGACCCGATAGATGTGATATGGACACCAGAGCAGATTCAGGGGCACAACCGCGAATACATTCGCTACCAGGCAGATCCACGGGTAAATAAGGAAAATTTTTATCCGCTGTATGATGTGATGAAAAATGTACTGGGCGCAGGTGATAATATCAATTCCTTCCCGGTAAAACGCTTCAGCGTTCCGGTGGATACTGCCTATGTTCGTCAGCATAATGTAGTAAATTCAAATGATACCGTATTGAATCAGATGCTGTTTGAAATTCCGGAAAATCATAACGACCTGATGCGCAGCGATATGATGATCTTAAACATTATTGCAGCCAATAACTGGAAGCGTCCTATTTACTTTACATCGCCATATGGTGAGCTGGGCTTTGGCCAGTATATCAGGAAAGATGGCCTTGCATACCGCTTGATTCCTATCAAAGCCACCTTTCCGCAGCAACATTGGATTGCCGACCAGGCATTGCGTGAAGCCCGTTTGGGTGGTACGGCCATCAGAGATGATAATACCGATGTAATGTATAAGAACCTGATGCAGAAGTTCCGCTTTGGCGGCGCCAGCAATCCCGGTGTTTATTTTGATGAAGAGAATCGCAGGCATTTATTGTCTATCCGCTCTACGTTTGCGGAAGCCGCCGGTAATATGGGCGATGAAAACCGTAAAGCTGAGGCAAACAATTTATTAGCACAATCGGAAAAAGGTATTAGCACAGAGGATCTGCCTTATGCAATGGCCAGCCGTTACAATTCGCACAACCAAACGGCCGTCATATACCTGGAAGCCGCATACAAAGCCGGAAATATGCAATTGGCTGATAAGCTAAAAACTGCTATCAATAAGGATTTGATGGATCAAAAAGCATATTACGAATACTTAAGAGCCAACCAGGAAGAAATGTTTAAATCATTAACCACGGAATACCAGATCAACGAACTGATGATACAGGTATTTAATGCAGTGGTTCAGAATTATACAAAATCTAAAACACCGGTAGTAGAGCACCCCGGAGTGGTGCCCCAGGCAGCGGATACTACCCACAAATAAGGCACTTACCCGCTTTTTAAAACCCTCATCTTTTGGTGAGGGTTTTTTATTTAACATTGAGTGAACAATGCCGCTGCAATTATTGTATCTTTTTATGAATAAATTTGTTATATGAAGGGATTTAATTTTTCGAAGTTTGATGCGGAGGCAAACGGAAAGTCGAAGTTTGAGCAACTGCTTGATTTCTTCATGCAATTGCTGACCTATACTAATGGAGATGTAGGCGAAGCTTTACAGTGGCTGAACCAGCTTGACAAAGAATATGAGCTTACAGACAACGAGTATGGGATGGGAGATTTTATTGATGAACTAAAAGAAAAAGGATACATTACTGAAGACAATGAAAGAGGCGAAATAAAGATTACACCCAAAACCGAACAAAGCATTCGTAAAAAAAGCCTGGAAGAAATCTTCGGTAAACTTAAAAAAACAAAATCCGGTAATCACCAAACCTATAAACCCGGTGCCGGAGAAGAAATCAGTCCGGATACGCGGCCTTTTCAGTTTGGTGATTTAATAGAGCAAATTGATTTTACCGAATCCATCCGCAATGCACAAATCAATCATGGCATAGAAAGTTTTCAGATGTTTGAAGACGATCTTCAGATACGTGAAACGGATTTTAAAACACAGACTTCTACCGTATTGATGATTGATATTTCGCACTCCATGATATTATATGGAGAAGACCGGATTACACCGGCAAAAAAAGTGGCGATGGCTTTAAGCGAACTGATTACGACCAAATATCCGAAGGATACGCTGGATATTGTGGTGTTTGGTAACGATGCCTGGCCCGTAGAAATAAAAGACCTTCCCTACTTGCAGGTCGGTCCATATCATACTAATACCGTAGCAGGTTTAGAACTGGCCATGGATATATTGCGCCGGCGCAAAAATCCAAATAAGCAAATTTTTATGATTACCGACGGCAAGCCTACCTGTTTAAAAATTGGCAAGCGGTACTATAAAAACAGTTTCGGATTAGACCGAAAAGTAACCAGCCGTTGCCTGAACCTGGCCGCACAATGTAAGAAGTTGAAGATACCAATTACTACGTTTATGATTGCCACAGACCCTTACCTGCAGCGGTTTGTACAGGAGTTTACAGAAACCAATAATGGTAAAGCCTTCTTTGCCAGTTTAGATAATTTAGGTGCTTTCATTTTCAGGGATTTTGAAAGCGGAAAACGCAAAACAGTATATTAATAAGGGATGGTAGTTGGTAAATGGTAGCAATGAAATTTCAACTAAGAATAGCAATCATCTAACATCTGCCATCTCCACGGTTTATTCATATTACTAAACGTTCAAATGTGCGACGCAACAAAAGTTGATTAGCGCTTTTAAGTTGATTACATAAAAATTTTAAATGGATATTAAACACATAAATACACTACGCGAGTTAAAAGAAAACGGTTATAAACCCAAATCAATAAAGGAAGAATTGCGGCAAAATCTTATTAAAAAATTACAGGCAGGCGATGAAACATTTACCGGCATAATAGGATACGAAGATTCTGTAATTCCGGATGTGGAAAGAGCCTTATTAAGCAAGCACAATATTCTTTTTTTAGGATTGCGCGGACAGGCTAAAACACGTATGGCCCGTCAAATGACGCAATTACTGGATGAATACATTCCTGTAGTAGCCGGCAGCGATATCAACGACGATCCGCTGAAACCGATTTCAAAATATGCCAAAGATCTGCTGCGGGAAAAAGGCGATGATACACCTATTGAATGGATGCACCGCAGCCAGCGCTATGGCGAAAAACTGGCGACACCCGATGTTAGTGTGGCCGATTTGATTGGTGATGTAGACCCTATAAAAGCAGCAAACTTAAAGTTGAGCTTTGCTGATGAACGGGTCATCCATTATGGCATTATACCAAAAAGCAATCGCAGCATATTTGTGATTAATGAACTGCCCGATTTGCAGGCGCGGATACAGGTAGCTCTTTTTAATATCCTGGAAGAAGGTGATGTGCAGATTCGTGGTTTTAAATTAAGGCTTCCGCTTGATATACTTTTTGTATTTACGGCTAACCCTGAAGATTATACCAATAGAGGCTCAATTGTTACACCACTAAAAGACCGTATCGAAAGCCAGATATTAACGCATTACCCTAAAACACTTGAAACTGCGCTTGCTATTACAGAACAGGAAGCGGATATTGCTGCAGAACAAAAACAAAAGATTACCATCAGCGACCTGGTAAAACGATTGATAGAACAGGTAGCCTTTGAAGCAAGGGGCAGTGAGTTTGTAGATAAGAAAAGCGGTGTAAGCGCCCGGTTAACTATATCCGCATTTGAAAATGCAGTTAGTTCGGCTGAAAGGCGATCTATTTTGCATAAAGAAAATAACACGCAGGTTTGGGTGAGCGATCTGGTGGGTATTATTCCATCCATTACCGGTAAAATAGAATTGGTATATGAAGGCGAGCAGGAAGGGCCATATCAGGTAGCCATGAACCTGGTAGATAAGGCCATCCGCACCCAGTTTGTACAATATTTTCCTAACCCGGATGCACTGAAAAAGAGAGCACCCCGAAAAGGTGAAAAGCCGGAACCGGTTGATAATCCATATCGTGCCATCATAAGCTGGTTTGATAAGGGCAATCATATTAACCTGCTTTTTACTGCCAAGGATCGTGATAAAATTAACCTGCTTTATAGTATTGACGGACTGCATGGATTGGTAAAGAAAAGCTTTCCGCATGCCAGTGAAAAAGAAGCGGCATTGCTGATGGAGTTTGTGCTGCACGGGTTGGCGTCTTACTCGTTAATCAGTAAAAAGATATTGGAAACGTCTATTGAGTTTAAAGATTTAATGGGCAGTATGCTCAATATCCAATCGTCTACTTCGTTTGAAGACGAGGAAGAAGATTACAGGTAATATATAATTATATGCTATCAACAAAAAGCCGCTAAACATCCAGCGGCTTTTTGTTGATAGTGAAATATCTATTCAGACAATATTGACTTCTCTTTCTAAATCAAGCTTAAAGATTAGAGCCTACTAAAATAATTACTTAATCTTTTTGCAGTTAATATCCTGTCCATTAGGCAGATGATAAATCAGGTGGGTAACCTTGCCACTATTATCTTTTACGAAAATCGTTTCGCTTTGGTCTCCTTTTATAAAGAAGGTGGTTTCATTTTCGGGCAGCAACTCTATCTTGTTTTGGCCGGTTGCCTGTCCCATCAGCTTATCACCTTCATGGGTAACCGTAAGAAAATAGTTGGGTGCTAATTCGTATTGACCTGTATACCCATCATAGATAGAAGGGTCCACTTTTGCAACTGTTTTTTCCGGTGGTATTGCAGATTCATGTTCTGTAATAAGTTTCCATTCTCCACCTTGTTTCATATAAACATCAGTAGTACGAAATGCCTGAGATACTTTCTGACCGTTGGCATCAAAGCTTAATAGTTCTTTCCAACTCATTACCGCCGTACTGCCATAGTCCTGCACCTGCACATCCTCTATATTCAGCGTATAATGAATAGAAGCGGGCGGTGCCTTAAAATTTTTCAACACTTGCGCCCTGGTTCTGACTCTTCCACTTTCATCCGTTTCTATGCAATTATCAGCCAGGTAACGTTCAAATACATTTTTATCACCATGTAACCAAGCTTGTATCATTTCATTCGTAATAGTTCGTAGTTCTTGTTCTGTTTTGCTATGTGGAGAGGAAGTAACTTTCCCATTGCTAACGTGTTTAACATTGGTGATTGAGGCATTGTTTGTTTGTGCCTTGGCATAGGTAAATGGAGAAAGGAGCAGTGTAGTTGCTACTGCGGTAACAAATTGTTTCATAATTACAGTTATATTTTGGTATTAAAGAATGCAAATGGTAAGGGATTTTAACGGGGACGGTAGTTGTAATTTACATTACCTCGTTAAGCCCTCCAAATTATTTTAGTATAACTGTAAAAAAAAATTCGGATGTCCGGCATTTCGATAAAAGTCAAACAATATTCACTTCCCTTTCCAGCAAAATATCAAATTTTTCTTTCACCGATTGAATGATATCAGTACTTAGGTCGTAAATTTCTTTGCCGGTAGCATGGCCATAATTCACCAATACCAATGCCTGTTTCGGATAGCAGCCCGCATCGCCCGTGCGGTAGCCTTTCCAGCCGCATTGCTCAATCAACCAGCCGGCGGCAAGCTTTACATTTCCGTTTGGTAAAGGG
>JAICHT010000146.1 GCA_025924755.1 Chitinophagaceae bacterium
GGTATTAATTATATGATTGAAAATGGGAATACGGTTCCGTTTAAATTTTATTTTGGAGCACCCAGTTGTGTGCCTGCTACCCAGTTTGAAACAGCCGGCGCTGCTATATCGGCGAAGGATGTAAAGGAGTTGTTGCGAAGGGATGATATTTATTATTTGAGTGAGATGATGAACTTTCCGGGTGTGTTAAATAATGATGAAGAAGTGATGAAAAAGATTGCGGCTGCCAGGCAGTTTAATAAGCCTGTAGACGGCCATGCGCCTGGTTTGCTTAATGCAGCGGCCAAACAATATATTAAAGCCGGCATCAGCACCGATCATGAATGTTTTACCAAAGAAGAAGCCCTGGAAAAATTACAATATGGCATGAAGGTGTTGATACGCGAAGGGAGCGCCGCCAAAAACTTTGACACATTGATTGAGTTGCTAAATCAATATCCAAAACATATGATGTTTTGCAGCGATGATAAACATCCGGACAGTTTGGTAGAAGGGCATATTAATCAATTATGCGCGAGAGCAGTGGCAAAAGGAATTGATGTATTTAATGTATTGATGGCAGCTTGCGTGAACCCCGTAAACCATTACAAATTAAAAACAGGTTTGTTGCGTAAAAATGATTTTGCCGATTTTATTGTGGTAAAGGATTTAAAAGGTTTTGATGTGCTGCAAACTTATATCAATGGCGGGTTGGTGGCAGAAAAAGGAACATCCCATATTACAACCAAAACGGCGCGTATTATCAACAATTTTAATTGCAGTAAAAAAGTAACGGCTGATTTTAAAACCGTTTGGAATGGAAAAGAGATCCTACCTGTTATTGAAGCGCTGGACGGGCAGTTGATTACCAATAAAGTGTTAGTCCCTGCCAAAATCATTGGCAATAATATAGTAAGCGATGCAGCGCGGGATATACTAAAAATAGCGGTAGTAAACCGGTATAAAGAAGCGCCGGTAGCGACAGCTTTCATAAATAATTTTGGGCTTAAAAAAGGCGCACTCGCTTCTTCTGTGGCGCATGACAGCCATAATATTGTAGCAGTGGGTGTGGATGATGAAAGCATTTGTGCCGCAGTAAATCTGATCATAGATAATAAAGGCGGCATTAGTTGTACCACCGATAATACCGAACTTATTCTGCCGCTGCCGGTAGCGGGTTTAATGAGTACAGCGGATGGATATGAGGTAGCAAAACAATATGGGGCCATTGACGCAGCTGCAAAAGAATTAGGTGCTAAACTTAGTGCCCCTTTTATGACCTTATCATTCATGGCTTTGCTGGTGATACCCCATATAAAACTGAGTGATATGGGGCTATTTGACGGCGATACATTCACGTTTATAAACCAATGAGTGTTTGCGCTGAAGCCAGCAATGCTATCAGAGGAAATTTAAATTTAATGAATAGTGTTACTGTTATCTGTATAGCGTAAGCATAGCTAAAACTACTATATCCAATATGCTGTTATTTCATAAATGCGAAGATGCGTTTATACACAGCAAAAACTGCTATGTTTCCTTGCAATTAAAACAACTTCGTTTTGAAAAAATTCAGGTACGAAATATGCAAGGTGATCTCTATAGCAGGCGTACCATCAAATGAAATTTTATAGATCACTCCGGCAATAATTTAACAACAGCAAAAAGCAATACGAAAGAACTATAGATTATGAAGCTAGCATTTCACGGCGGGGCAAGAACCGTTACCGGCTCAAAACATATACTTGCACTAAATAACGGCACTAACATTTTACTGGACTGCGGCATGTTTCAGGGGTTGGGAACTCAAACTGACGATCTGAATAATGATTTCGGATTTAACCCAAAAGAAATTTCTTTTGTACTCCTGTCGCATGCCCATATTGATCATAGCGGCTTGCTGCCAAAGCTGGTAAAAGAAGGCTTCGCTGGAAAGATATACTGCACGGCTGCTACTAAGGACCTGGCCGAAATTTTATTGTACGACAGCGCCGAAATACAAACCTACGAGGCGGATTATATCAATAAAAAGACAACATCGTTAAATGCGGAACCTTATGAGCCATTATATACAACTGCAGATGTAGATGAAACCCTGAAACATTTTGAAATAATAGCATATAATGAATGGACTACTATACAAGAAGATGTAAAAGTGTTATTTACTGATGCCGGGCACCTGGTAGGCAGCGCCGCTATAAGTATGATCATTCATGAAGATGAGAAAGATACCTGTATTACTTTTAGTGGTGATGTAGGCAGGTACCACAGCGTATTACTGCAACCGCCTGCGCAGTTTCCTCAAGCCGATTATTTAATATTAGAAAGTACTTATGGCGATAAGCATCACGATATTGCATTCAGCCATGTAAAAAATTTAAATAAATGGATTACAAAAACCTGTGTTGAAAAAGGCGGAAAGCTCATTATTCCTGCTTTTAGCGTGGGCCGCACACAAGAAGTATTATACACACTCAACCAGTTGGAGCTGGAAAAGCGGCTACCGGATATCAATATTTTTGTAGATAGTCCTTTAAGTTCCAAAGCCACACAGGTTATTAAAAAGTACACCGAAAACTTTAACGACCGTTTGCAAAAGGTTTTACAAATTGACGATGACCCCTTTGCATTTAAGGGCTTAAAATATATTGAAACAGTAGAAGAAAGCCAGCAGCTAATGAACTACAAAGAGCCCTGCATCATAATTTCTGCAAGTGGCACCGCTGATGCCGGAAGAGTAAAACACCATATCCGCAATTGTATACAGGATGCAAACAATACTATTTTACTGGTAGGTTATTGCGGAGCCCATTCGTTGGGCGGCATACTGTTAAACGGAGCTAAGCAAGTAGACATTTTTGGAGAACCCTGCACTGTAAAGGCTGAAATAGCGCAAATGAATGGAATGAGCGCTCATGGCGATTATGACGACCTTTGCAGGTTCATTAGCTGCCAGGATACAGAAAAAGTACAAACCATTTTTTTAGTGCATGGTGAATATGATGTGCAGCAACGCTTTGCCGCCAAGCTGGAAATAAAAGGATTTAAAAAAGTGGAAGCGCCATCACAGCACCAGCAATTTGAATTAGGGAAAAAAGAAAAGTTGGTGGCTGATTAATGGAATAATACTAAACATTTCAAACACCAACAATTTATAAAAACTATCCTTCCAAATGGATGGAAAAAACAATCATGCGTGATTGGATGCGATCTAAAGTACTTGAATATTTCAAGTTCTCATCGCGGCTGTGCACATTGCCCAGGCCATTGCTAATTTTAATTTCAGGAGAAAAGATAAAGCTGGGGAAATAAAAGTTGAACCCCACCCCAGCTTCAATACCATAGTCTACTTTTTTAATTTTTACCAGGTCTTCTGCCCTGCGGGCGCTGGCGTTAGAAGCCAGGTCATAGTCGGCTTTTACACCGCCCAACATATACACTCTGAAATTTCCAATACGATCGGAATTAAATTTTACCTGCAAGGGAAAGGAAGTAATTACCGACTCCACTCTTTTGGTAACACTATCGCCCAAATCCATATCAGGATATTTAAGCCGGTAAAAAATACTGCGGTTCATAAACATCAACTGCGGATTGAACCGCGCCTCAAAACGATTGGTTAATTTAGCAGTTGCAGCAAGCCCTAAAGTAAACCCTCCGGAGTTGGTAGGCTCCGCCACCATTATAGTATCCTGGTTTAAAAACCGGGTATGCAGGTCCGTATGAAAGCGGGCCATCTCTGCACCCAGTGTAATGCCAAAATAAAAAGGTTTGGCATCATGATCTTCCATATACATTTGCTTTTGCGCTTTAGAGCTCAGCGTCCATACAAATAAAAAAGAAAGAAAGAAAAATACCTTAATTCCAATTATAGTTTTCGTCCGGTGTATATGCAACATATTCCTAAGCTTAATGGTTTAAACGCGGTATCGGAAAATCCTGCGCTGGTTAAAATTTCAACAAATGCCTGCCGGTCTGGAAAAGCATTTGCCGACTCGTTTAAATACTGGTAAGCCTTTTTGTTTTGGTTAAAGATCCGGGCAATCTGCGGCGCTATTTTCCCCATGTACAAGCGATACAATTGTTTGATGCCGGGCAAAGTAGGTTTACTAAATTCCAGCACCACCAACCCGCTTCCAGGCTTCAGTACTCTGAAAATTTCCTGCAACCCTTTTTGGAGGTTTTCAAAATTGCGTACGCCAAATGCCACCATTACCGCATCAAACGTACCATCGGCAAAGTTTATTGTTTCGCCATCGCCACATAGCAATTCTATAGTAGTTTCCAACTGTGCATCTTTAACTTTTTGCCGCCCTATTTCCAGCATCTTTTCCGATATATCAATACCGGTTATTTTTTTGGGATGAAGCATTTTAGCCGCCCGGATGGCCATATCAGCCGTGCCGGTAGCCACATCCAATATATGTTGCGGATTTTCTTTTTTAAACAGGCTGATTGCTTTTTTACGCCAAATCACATCAATACCCGCACTTAAAAAACGGTTCATAAAATCGTAGCGCCTCGCTATCACGTCAAACATTTTACTTACCTGCTGCTTTTTACCTTCTGTATTGTCAAAGGGTTTGATCGTATCGTGTGGAAAATCGGTCATAAGGCGGCAAAGGTAGTAATAGATGATAGTAGTATTGGTTGTTGTTTGTTGATCGTTGATTGAAATTCAACAACTAACTACAGTTTATCATCTGTTAACAATAATGTATTTTGCAGCCTCATGGAAATTATTGACGCCACTTATGTAATCAGCAGTCCTTCGCTGGATAAATGCCCGGCTCCGGACCGGCCGGAATATGCCTTTATTGGCCGCAGCAATGTAGGCAAGTCGTCGCTTATAAATATGTTGTGCAACAAAAAAGAAGTAGCCAAAATTTCCTCTTCGCCCGGAAAAACGCAACTTATCAACCATTTTAATATTCTATCGAGCGATAAAAAGAAATGGTACCTGGTAGACCTGCCGGGATATGGCTTTGCCAAGGTGTCGCAATCGCAACGCAAAAGCTGGAAGAAAATGATTGAGGAATATGTCCGCAAAAGAGAAAACTTAATGACGCTTTTTGTGCTTATTGACAGCAGGCACTCCCCGCAAAAGCTGGATTTGGATTTTGTAAACCAGTTGGGCGAATGGCAGGTGCCGTTTGCATTGGCATTTACAAAAGCTGATAAAACCACGCAACGGGAAACCGCTGCCCACGCAAAAGAATTTTTAGAAGCGATGAAGGAAACCTGGCAGTTTTTACCCCGCCACTTTGTTACGTCTGCTATTAAACATACCGGCAGCAAGCAGATTTTAACATACATACACGATACAAATACTACCTATAATCAACAAACTGATTAATAATCGCTTATCTTTAAATATCTTTGTATCGTATGAAGAGAGCCCTTGTGGAAAAGTATATGGTAGTTGTATTGTTTATACTGGTGCTGGTTACTTTTTCATTTGCAGAAAGAGACAGTAAAAAACTAGATAAGTTATATACCACTGCCTCAAAGGTTTACAAGGAGTTTACCATAGCTTTTCAATTTGAAAAAGCAGATTCACCAGCTAGTGTAAAGAATTAATGCTAGTGGTATAGCAAGGTTAATATGCTCACTAACCGCTTCTTCCTGCCAGGGTCTCATAGAGCAGTTTATTTAAAGTCATCCTGCCTGTTATTTCCATCAAAGCCGCCCTTCCATATTCACTCATACTAAAATAAGTGGAGATTAATTGTCGCAGTTTACAGCTCTTTAAAAGTTTAAAAAAGCAAACCATGAAAGAAAGTTTTGGCACCTTATCAGAAACAATTAACGGTTTAAAAAACGAAGGTTATACACTTGATCTTAATATACGTGAGGAATGTATTGTGTGTCATCAAACAAACACCATATTGTCCTCTGATGATTTTGAGATTGATAAAATATATCGTTTTGAAGGTGAATCAAACCCCGACGATGAGGCTGTGGTATACGCTATTTCTTCTTCTAAATACGGCGTGAAGGGTACTTTAATAAATGCATATGGCATCTATGCCGATAGCGTTTCTGCTGCGCTGGTTCAAAAACTGCAAAAGGCTCCCTCTCACTAAAATAAATTGCTCACTAAATTTTCAATATGGAAAATAAATCGAACGAAGCCACACCACAACGTCCTGAAGGTGACCGGATGCTAAATGCCTCTCTAGTGCAAATGGATCTAAACAGCTTTATGGCACAAATAAAACAGGAACCTGCCTGGGCAGACAGCGATCATAATGCAATCACCATTTTTAAAAGTGATCGTATGCGTATGATACTTATTGGGATGCATGAAGCTGCGGAATTAAAAACGCATACGGCCAACGGAATGATTAGTGTGCAGGTGCTGGAAGGAAAAATAAACTTTACGGCGGAGCCACAAACAGTGACACTGGAAAAAGGACAAATGATTGCCTTGCACGAAAAAATTGCTCATAGTGTGCTGGCGGTAAAAGAAAGTTTTTTCCTGCTTACGCTGGTGGTGAATAAACTATAGTTACTGCCCGAATCATCTTCTTTACACACCGCACTCATCTATGTTTACTCATTTTAGTCCGGCTGAAAAAGAAGTACATGCACCTGCCGATAAACGTGTATTTATTGCTTTTAAGCCTTACATCTTTGTTATCATTGGCATTCTGCTGGCTACATCAGCAGGTGCTGCCTGGCTGCAATATTTACTTACCGGATTACCAGCTGATCCTTCTGTAATAAATTCTATTACAACAGCTACAGCTCCAAAAGGATTTCCAGTATGGGTACGACTAAGCCACTGGGTTAACTTCTTTTTCTTATCGCTTATTATCAGAAGCGGGCTCTCTATATTATTCGATCATCCACGGTTATACTGGAATAATGGGTGTACGCCTAAATCAGAATGGATTCGGTTTACACCGGTAAAAATACCGGAAGATAAAGTATGGACGGCTAAAGAAGATGCCCGTTATATCAGCCCTTGGCTGGGCCTGCCTGGTTACCGTCATGCCGTAGGCATAGCAAGAGTATGGCATTTTCTGACAGTTCCTTTTTTTCTTACTAATGGAATTGTTTTTATAGCGCTTTTGTTTTATACCGATCAATGGAAACGCCTGGTTCCTGTATCATGGCAGATATTTCCGGATAGCTGGAGCGTTTTTGTTCATTATGCTACTTTTAATATGCCTATTGAACCCAATGGCTTTTATCATTTTAATGCGTTGCAGCAGCTCTCTTATTTTGGCGTTGTATTTATCCTGGCGCCCTTGGCCATGCTTACAGGCATGGCTATGTCACCTGCCATTGAAAATCGTTTTCACTGGTTTCCAAAACTATTCGGCAACCGGCAAAGTGCCCGTTCTATTCATTTTTTAATAATGATAGCTTATGTTGGTTTTATCGTTATACATGTTTCGATGGTAGCAGCATCGGGCCTGGTGCGCAACATGAACCATATTGTAATAGGCACTGACACTACTGATGCCCGTGGATTGTATATGGGTATTGGTATTGTTCTGGCGACAGTACTTTTCTGCATTTTGGCATACTGGCTTTCCTGGAACAAACAACGATCGCTTCAATATATGGAAGGGGCGGTGAACGGAACCATCTGGCGCAATACCTGGAACCACCTGAAACCCCGGGCCTATTATCAAAAGAAAGATATTTCTCCTTACTTCTGGCCGAATGGGAAAATGCCTTCATCTGAAATATGGCAGCAACTGGCAGCCACTAACTTTAAAAACTATAAATTAAAAATAGGCGGCTTGGTAGAAAACCCCGTGGAGCTATCGCTGGAAGAACTTCAAAACATGGCTAAAGAGCAAAATATTACCATGCACCATTGCATTCAGGGATGGTCTGGTATAGCAGAATGGGGCGGGATACCCATAAGCGAAATTGTGGCTTTGGTAAAGCCGCATGCTTCTGTAACCACGGTGGCTTTTTACTCGTTTGGCGAAGGACTGTATGGCGGTGTTTATTATGATACACATACTCTTGATAACTGCCTGAAGCCTCAATCTATATTAGCCTGGGAGATGAATTACAAACCACTTCCTCCCGAATATGGAGCGCCATTGCGGCTGCGTGTTGAAAATCAATTGGGCTATAAAATGGTGAAATGGATCAGTTCTATTGAATTTGTAGAAACCTATAAAACCCTGGGCAAAGGACAAGGTGGAAAGAATGAAGATGATGAGTATTTTGACCTATTGGCCAATACATAATAGTAAATTATAAACAATAATGAAAAAGCATATTCGATAGCTTAATATTACCGACTATTCACTCCTGATTTTTAACTAATGTTCCTATCTCCTTTCCTCAGCTCGCAAATTTTGCAAAAATTATACTAGGAACGAAACACTACCATCGGCAGCCATGTTTTACACTTGCAAATATCACAGCTATAATTAGCGGACAAAGCTTCCCGCTGCCAATTATTCCTGGCACTAGGTAGAAGCGGTACAAACAGGTAATGAATCTTAATTCACTATCTTATTAGCACAGCTACTGCTGGCAAAGGCTTCCGGCTTGGCTTTAAA
>JAICHT010000147.1 GCA_025924755.1 Chitinophagaceae bacterium
TGCTATATCAGCCTTTCCCTATACACCAGAATATTCGATGCAGGCACTCCGGCATTTTTATTATGATCTTGGTGATAAGATATGGGGTGAATATGGCTTTGTGGATGCGTTTGACGAAACAGAAAACTGGTATGCCAAATCCTACCTGGCTATTGACCAGGGGCCGGAAATAGTGATGATCGAGAATTACCGCAGCGGCCTTTTATGGAAACTGTTTATGAGTTGCCCGGAAGTGCAAAATGGATTAAAGAAACTAGGTTTTACAAGTCCTTCATTCAACAAGTAAATAACTTACTATGTATAAGCTTGCCTGGTTCATTTTGCTGTGCAATACTATAAAAGCACAGGAGCCTTTGTATGATAAGGTTTTTTTCGACAACAGCCCGATGGTCGGTAATTATTTTTACAGTGCCACTTCTTATACAGCGCCAAGCTGGGTTGAGAACAGCAATCAAAAACTGCCTGTCAGTAGTCAGCTATTTTTTACACCGGGCAATTCGCTGGTGCTTACGTATGTATCCGCACCCAAAGGTGTATGGCAGGCAAAAGTGTTATACCATCCCTTGCGGGGAATGGACTTCTTCAAACCGGCTACACAGTTGGTTTTTCGTTTATTCATTAAATCCAATACCAGTATAAATGAACTGCCTTCAATTGCTATTGCTAAAGACAAGGAGCAAATTTCTTCCTTTTTGCCGTTGCAAAATTTTATTCCGAATTATCAAAAAGATCAATGGCTTACCGTACGGATTCCATTACAAAACTTTAAGAATTGGAAAGATGTAAATGCTATTAATACCATCCTGTTTCAGCAACAATCATCCGACAGCAAAGAGCATCATTTGTACCTGGATCAAATAGAATTGTTGCCCACAATCGCTTCCAATACAAAAGCAATACCTCCACCTGTTATTACAGCAAAAGGATATGAAAAGCATGTAAACATTGCGTGGGAAAAGATCACCGATACTACCGTTAAATACATCCAGGTATATCGCTCCGCCGATGGAAAACAATTTTATCCGGTAGGCATACAACCGCCATGGTTTAACCGCTATGCTGATTTCACCGACACGATAAATCATAACTTTTATTACAAGATCAGTTTATTAAATGCGGATTATAAAGAATCTGCATTCTCTAATATAGCAACTGCGGCTACGCATCCAATGACCGATGAGCAATTACTGGATATGGTGCAGGAAGCTTCATTTCGCTATTATTGGGAAGGCGCGGAAACCAATAGTGGCTTAGCTTTAGAGGATGTTCCAGGGCGGCAGCATATGATAGCCTGCGGCGCTTCCGGCTTTGGCATCATGGCAATTATAGCTGGTACCGAAAGAGGCTTTATTACTCACCAGCAAGCAGTGGAACGTTTTGAACGGATTACTTCCTTCCTGGAAAAAGCAGAAAAATTTCATGGGGCGTTTTCTCATTTTATGGATGGAACTACCAGCAAAGTAATTCCGTTTTTTGGTGAAAAAGATAATGGCGGCGACCTGGTGGAAACTTCTTTTTTGATACAGGGCTTATTAGTAGCACAACAATATTTTAATAAGGATAACGAGGCTGAAAAAAATATCCGGAACAGGATCGAGCAGATATGGAAAGGAGTAGAATGGGATTGGTATAGAAAAGAAAAAGACAGCAAATTCTTGTATTGGCACTGGTCGCCAGACAAAGCCTGGGTACTGAACCATAAATTAATTGGCTATAACGAAACGATGATCACGTATATATTAGCGATAGCTTCACCCACACATTCCATACCAGCCAGTATGTATTATACCGGCTTTGCCAGCCAAAGCGAAGAGGCACAAAAGTACCGCAGCGACTGGGGAGAAACCACTGACGGATCACACTTTACCAACGGAAATACTTACTATGGAATTCCACTAAAAGTTGGCGTGTCAGATGGCGGCCCGTTGTTTTTTGAGCATTATTCTTTTATGGCGCTTGACCCGCACCAGATGCAGGATGCATACACCAATTACTTTACCAACAACCAGCATATTGCCTTAATTAATTACCGTTATTGTGTTGAAAATCCGGGCAGGCATATAGGCTATGGAAAAGACAACTGGGGACTGACCGCAAGTGATGGCTTCTGGCATTATTCGGCTAACGAACCGGTTGCAAAAAAAGATGAAGGAAAGATGACACCCACAGGCGCTTTGGCTTCGTTTCCCTATACTCCCGCAGAATCCATGGCTGCATTGAAAAATTACTACCGCAATTATGGAAAGTTTCTCTGGGGTGCATATGGCTTTAAGGATGCATTTAATTTGGATAGCAACTGGTGTTCAGAAATATATATGGGCCTGAACCAGGCTCCTGTAGTGGTGATGATTGAAAACTACCGGAGCGGTTTAATATGGAAACTGTTTATGAAAGCAGCTGATATTCAAAATGGATTGAAGAAACTGGCAGCTACAAAACCACAGTAAAAATTGTAATGGAAGATCGCTTCAGCAGACGACAAATAAACTTTTGATTTTTTACCAACAAACCAGATAACCATTTAGTAACAATAAATTTTAAGTAGCTTAACGATATGAAAAAACTATTGTTTGCTTTTTGCATAGGCCTATGCTTTTTTTCTTATCATAATGCCGCTGCACAACAACCTCCTTTTTGGAACGAGATACAAACGTTCAAAAAGCAGGACAGCGCTCACTTTCCACAGAAAGGTGCCATCGAATTTGTAGGAAGTTCTTCTTTTGAAAAATGGCACGATGTGCAGGATTATTTTCCAGGCTACCCTATTATCAACCGTGGTTTTGGCGGCTCATCTTTGCCCGATGTGATACGCTATACCAATGATATTATTATTCCTTATCAGCCTAAGCAAATTGTAATTTATTGTGGCGATAATGACCTGGCTGCATCCAATACGGTAACGGCGGATACGGTGTTTCAACGCTTTCAGCAATTGTTTCAAAACATCAGGGATAGCCTGCCAAATGCATCGGTTGTTTTCGTTTCTATTAAGCCCAGTCCAAGCCGTGCACAGCTAATGCCGCAAATGGAAAAAGCGAATACGCTTATTAAGAATTTTTTGCAAAAGCAACCCAATACCGCTTTTGTTGATGTATATCATTTAATGCTGACTCCTAACGGCCAACCGAATAAAGATCTATTTATTGAAGACCAACTGCACATGAATAAAGAGGGCTATGCCATCTGGCAAAAAGCAATACGACCTTACCTGCTAAAATAATAAACCATACTATAATGAAAGGGATAAAGAATATTGGAATACTTATATTATCCAGTGCTTGTTTACAGCTTTCTGCACAGGACGCAAAAATGAACACCTACGTCAGCAACTTAATGAGCAGAATGACATTGGAGGAAAAGATCGGGCAGCTAAACCTGGTTACTCCCGGTGGCGGCGTAGCTACAGGTGCAGTCGTAAGCCAGGGTGTAGAAGATAATATCCGCAAAGGCCTGGTAGGCGGGTTGTTTGGGATTTATGGCCCGGAAAAAGTACGTAAAGCACAGGACCTGGCGGTTAAAAATTCACGGCTGCATATTCCGCTGATTTTCGGGTTGGATGTG
This sequence comes from Chitinophagaceae bacterium, assembly GCA_025924755.1. Classification (GTDB taxonomy): domain Bacteria; phylum Bacteroidota; class Bacteroidia; order Chitinophagales; family Chitinophagaceae; genus Flavisolibacter. Next base: position 3,562 of record JAICHT010000147.1, read on the forward strand.
ATACACGGACACAAAACTATGTTCCCGATTCCGTTAGGCTTATCATGCACCTGGGATACAGCACTTATTGAAAAAAGTGCCCGTATTGCAGCTACAGAGGCCAGTGCCGATGGGTTGAACTGGGCCTTCTCTCCTATGGTAGATATTGCCCGCGACCCACGATGGGGGCGTATTTCAGAAGGTGGCGGCGAAGACCCGTATTTAGGTTCGCTGATTGCCAAAGCTATGGTAAGAGGCTACCAGGGAAATGATCTGACAAAGAATAATACCATCATGGCTTGTGTAAAGCACTTTGCATTATATGGTGCCGCAGAAGCCGGAAGAGAATATAACACCGTAGATATGAGCCGCATTCAAATGTATCAATATTACCTGCCACCGTATAAAGCCGCAGTAGATGCCGGTGTGGGCAGCGTAATGAGCTCATTTAATGTAGTAGATGGTATTCCGGCTACAGCGAACAAATGGTTATTGACTGATTTATTGCGCAAGCAATGGGGCTTTAAAGGTTTTGTAGTATCGGACTATACATCGGTGAATGAAATGACGGCGCATGGTATGGGCGATTTACAAACGGTTTCAGCACTTGCTTTAAAAGCCGGGCTGGATATGGATATGGTAGGCGAAGGCTTTTTAACCACCTTAAAAAAATCATTAAGTGAAGGCAAGATTACGCAAGCTAATATTGATGCTGCCTGCCGCCGAATACTGGAAGCAAAATACAAACTCGGGCTATTTGATGACCCATATCGCTATATTACAGAAGACCGGCCAGCCAAAGAAATCATGACCGATGAAACCCGTGCTGCAGCCCGTGAAATTGCCTCCCATTCTTTCGTATTACTGAAAAACAAGAACCAGGTGTTGCCTTTAAAAAAATCTGGTACTATTGCCCTGATTGGTCCGCTAGCCAACAATAAAAGAAATATGCTGGGTACATGGACGATTGCCGGTGATTTCAATAAATCGGTAACGATAATGGAAGGCATTAAAAATGTAGCATCTGGTATTACCATCAAATATGCTAAAGGTGCTAATATCACCGACGATACCACTTTTGCAAAGCATGTAAATGCACTGGGGGTAGAAGTAGAAACCGACGCACATACCCCACAGGAGTTATTGAACGAAGCAGTAGCCACGGCTAACCAATCTGACGTGGTGGTAGCCGTATTGGGAGAGGCGGCTGATATGGCCGGCGAGTCGTCCAGCCGCTCTGATATTAGTCTTCCCGAAAGCCAGCAGAACTTACTGAAAGCTTTAGTAAAAACAGGCAAGCCGGTTGTGCTGGTATTGTTTAATGGACGGCCGCTGACCTTGCCGTGGGAAAATGCAAATGTGCCCGCGATCCTGGATGTTTGGTTTGGCGGCACGGAAGCCGGCAATGCTATTGCTGACGTACTATTCGGTAATTACAACCCATCCGGAAAACTAACCACTACATTTCCGCAAAGCGTAGGGCAAATTCCACTTTATTATAATCATAAAAATACCGGCCGCCCATATGAAGAAAATGGCCCTACTAAATTCAAATCCGATTACCTGGATATATCAAATGACCCGGTGTATCCATTTGGATATGGCCTCAGTTATACCACCTTTTCCTACAGCGATATTCATCTAAACAAAAGCACTATAAAACCATCTGAAACCCTGAGTATATCTACTACTGTTACCAATACTGGAAATTATGATGGTGAAGAAACGGCACAACTGTATATTCAGGATGTAGCAGCCAGCGTAACACAGCCGGTTAAAGAACTGAAGAAATTTCAAAAAGTATTTTTACATAAAGGCGAGAGCAAAGAAGTGACGTTTACGCTAAACGTAAATGATTTAAAATTCTACAATTCCGATTTAAAAATGATATACGAACCCGGCCAGTTTAACGTGTTTGTAGGCGGTAACAGCCGCGATGTAAAACAAGCTTCTTTTTCATTAACGGCGCATTAATTTGACAGTACATAAAATGCAGATAATACCACAGGTAGTTTCAGTTTATGAATAGCTGCCTGTGGTATTTTGCCTTCAGCGAAAACATATTTCTTCTTTTCGTTTCACATCTAGCGCCAAAATGTTAGATTTGTTACAACTTAACTGCTTGTGGTACTATGAAGAAACTTCTTTTAACCCCACTTTTTTTACTATCGATCCTTTTATATAAAAACGGACAGGCGCAAAACACGCAAATAAGAGGATTTGCAGATGCGGAAACTAACTTGCAACAAAATAAAGTATCTTTTGGTTTAGGTGAGCAGGATTTGTTTATTACTTCCGAATTAAACGACCGGTTTTCTTTTTTAGGCGAAAGTGTTTTTAAGTTTACGCCCCAATCGCCTACCACATTTAGCGTTAGTGTCGAACGCATTGTACTTAAATACAATTTTTCAGGTAATAATAATATCCTGTTGGGCAAGCACCACACACCTATCAATTACTGGAACGATACGTATCATCACGGCCGCGTTTTTTTTCCTACTATTGAACGTCCGCTGCTGTTTGCTCAAAACTTTATTCCGCTGCATACTACCGGCGCCAGCATACAAGGCCACGATCTGGGAAATTTGCGTTTTGGTTACGATTTTTTGGTGGGTAATGGTATTGGTTCCGGCGATGTTGAGGATAATGACAAATATAAATCCATTACTGCCGCCGTACATATTAAACCAGTTGATGCACTTCGCCTTGGGGTCTCCTATTACCGCGATGTTATATCCAAAGGTGCCCGAACGCATGAGGGCGATTTAATAAACTGGAAAATCGACCAGCAGTTGGCAACCGGCTCTATAGCATACTTTGGTAAAAAATTTGAACTTTTAACCGAAGGCACTTTTGCTTTTGATAAATCGGATACAACCGGAACGCAGCGAAACTTTGCAGGCTATGCATATGGTGGCATAAAAGTTACCGAAAAATGGGTGCCTTATGTACGATATGATTATTTAAACTATGCAAACAAAGAGGTGTTTTTTCACAAGAACAATACGAAAGCTATTGTGGCAGGCATCCGGTATATTATCAATTACCTGGCCGTAGTAAAGCTGGAATATGAACATGACAATACCCAACTGCTAGGTGAAACCAATAAGCTTACGGCGCAGGTGGCTGTCGGATTTTAAAATTATAAATCAGTAGTTCATGCACTATAAACTTCTTTTATTTTTTATATTACTATCCACTGCTTTTGGGGTTCAGGCACAAGATGCGGAACTTACCGTGATATCGAACAATAAAGGAGCGCCATCAGAATTAAAAATGACGATGCTAAAGTCCATCTTCAAAGGAGAAAAACAACGGTGGCCGGATGGCACCAAAGTAATTATAGCGCTTATGAAAACCAGTACGCCTATTGGTAGTACTACTTCTAAAAAAATTTATGACATGAGTGGCGATGAGTTGAATAAATTTTGGCTAGCATTGGTTTTTCAGGGCAAAGCGCAGGCACCCGCTTTTTTTAATACTGAAAGTGACCTGGAAAATTTTGTTTCGCAAACACCCGGCGCTATCGGCATTACCGGACTTACCAACAATACAAACAATAAATCGATTTTAATAGACGGCAAAAAGTCACTCTGATAAAAATTCACGCTGCGGTTTTGCACGATTAATACATGACGATGCGGATTACATTAAAAACAAAAATATGGGTAACGGTAGTAACCATCGTAATGATGTTTGCCTTCTTTATTTTGTTTTATTTTCCGGCACAGCAAGAGCAGCATTTACTAAAAAATTACAATAACGAGGTTCAAAACCTGGCTAACACAGTGGCACTTGGTGTAAAAATCGCTTTAACAGAGCAAAATTTTGAAGGGGTGCAAACGGCTATGGAATTTGTGAAAGGAGATAAACACCTGCGCTTTGTGAGCCTGCTGCAAGACGACACCCTCTGGAATGAGAATCATTCAAATTACCAATTGAAAGAAACCGTTTTTAAAACCTATCCTGACAGCTTTAAGCTAAATACCTCTATTGCCACCAGCGACTCAATAATCGTAAAAAAAGCCGGTTTCAAAACGCCGATGATGAACGGGGCTATCCTGTTGGGTTTTACTACCAGCGAAATCACGCAAACCAAAAAACAGATTCGGCTCACGTCCCTGCTGGTAAGTGCGGTTGTATTTATCATCGGTATCATTATTGGTTTTTGGCTGGCAAGGAATATTTCAGTACCGGTACTGGCCCTGCGGGATGCGGCGAATAAAGTAGGGGAAGGTGACCTGACCCAGCGAGTGGTAAATACCTCAAGGGATGAAATTGGCGAACTGGGAATTGCTTTCAATAAAATGGTAGACGACCTGTCAAAAGCGCAAAGGCTGGTGCAGGAACGTACAAAAGAACTGGTAGTGGAAAAGAAAAAATCAGATGAACTCCTGCTCAACATTTTACCATCCGAAACTGCCGACGAGCTTAAAGCCACGGGCATGGCCAAAGCTAAAAATTACAATTCGGTAACAGTGCTTTTTGCTGATTTTAAAGGGTTTACAAAAGTAAGTGAAAAACTGAGTCCCGAAAAGCTGGTAGCGGAGCTCAACTATTTTTTTAGTGCCTTCGATACTATCATCCAGAAATATAATATTGAAAAAATAAAAACAATAGGCGATGCATATATGTGCGCAGGTGGTTTGCCCGTTATTAATGAAACCCATTATACCGATGTGGTAAAAGCGGCTATAGAAATGCGGGATTTTATAGAAGATTATAAAATCAAAAATGCATCCGGTACTATCCTATACGAAATGAGAATGGGCATTAATACAGGGCCGGTAGTGGCAGGCATTGTAGGCTTACGGAAATTTGCTTACGATATATGGGGCGATACGGTTAATATAGCGTCGAGGATGGAAACCTGTAGCGAAGCCGGCAAGATCAATATATCTGGTTCTACGTATCAATTAATAAAAGATAATTTTGATTGTACGTACCGAGGAAAGATTAATGCCAAAAACAAA
>JAICHT010000148.1 GCA_025924755.1 Chitinophagaceae bacterium
AGAGAAAAGGGCATTGACTTTCATGTGAAAACGTACACAGAAGAGGAAATAAATAGTGCGTTGCAGTACGCATTTGAACATACCGACCTAAAGCAACAAGAAGATAATGTTAAAGCACAAATGTTAGCAAATGCAGGGTATACAATTGCAAGAGCCTTTGGTAAAAATTGTGCCGTTAACATCAACAACTGGTCTGCAAAAGGGATTAGCGATTCTGAAAAAACGATTCTTGTTCGCTTTGCTAAAGCATTCGAACAGCCATACACCCGTTTTCTGGACCTGCAACAAGCAGAAGAACAGGCTCGGGAGGCACAAATCCAGTTGGCGCTGGAACGGGTTCGTGCGAAGACAATGGCCATGCAAAAGCCTTCCGAGTATGTTGAGGTGATTAACGTCATTGGCGAACAATTTATCAATCTTGGTTTCCAGTTTGACTGGGTAAATTTCAGCGCCAATGGACATGATGTTTCAAAAGCCCTCGACATCTGGAATTTCGTTGTTGTTCCCGGTGTGTACCAGGGTGCCACGCAATTGGTGATTCCTTATTTTGAGCATCCGGTTTTCAGCAAGGCTGAAGAAAGCGTTGCTGAATATTTGCAGCACGGCAACGAGTTTACTTTGGTATTGCTAAACAAAAAAGAGAAAGACCGATTTCTCGATCATCTTTTTACAAATACAATCTACAAGGACTTACCCGAGGAAGCGAAAGTGGATCATTACAACCAGGAAGTCTACCTGACATCTAATGTTGTTTTAAAAGACACCTGGCTATCCATTGGCACCTATAAAAAGAAGTTCTTAACCGAGGAGCAAGTGTCAATAGAAAAAAGGCTCGCCAGGGAGTTTGGGCAAGCGTACACCCGTTTTCTGGACTTACAAAAAGCCGAAGCACAGACTCGAGAGGCACAAATAGAGGCTTCACTGGAACGAGTGCGTTCCCGTTCTTTAGCCATGCATCAAAGTAATGAACTACAATATGTTGTTGGTGTAATGTATGAACAGTTGACGAAGCTTGAGTTTAATAAAAATGAAGATGTAGTGTCCATAAATCTGTTTGATGATGATACAGGAGATATGCTTTCCTGGGCTGCCGGCACTGATGGGGCACTACCGTTTTGCTTAACCACACCCAAAAATGATTATTCTATTTACACAAACATTTGGAAGGCGAGAGCAAATGGAGAAGACGTTCTGTCAAAGGTCTATTCACGGGAAGAAAAAAATACTTATTGGAGTTTTTTGTTTGCACAAAATAATTATGCACAATTACCACAGGATTATAAAGATTTTGTAATGCAGGGTGAAGGTTATGCTTATGATATTGCCATTGCCAAACATGCTTGTATTATGTATCCAAACTTTCATGGCAGGTTAATATTAAATAATGAGCAAAAAGACATTTTAAAACGTTTTGTAAATGTTTTTGAGCAGGCGTACATCCGTTTTCTGGATTTGCAAAAAGCCGAAGCACAAGCTCTCGAAGCACAAATAGAAGCTGCTTTAGAACGGGTAAGAAGCCGCAGCATGGGCATGCAAAAAAGTGAAGAGTTAGGAGAGGTAATTCAATTGGTACTAGATCAGTTAGGTAGCCTTCATTTTCCCATAGACTCGGCTAATTTTACTGTAGAGTTTAACGAAAGTAATGATTTTAAAGTTTGGCTTGCTGCACCGGGCCAACAATATGCAACCCGAATCGATATTCCCTATTTGGATCATCCTATCTTCAATCGCGCAGTGGAAGCGAGAGAAAAAGGGGAAACTTTTTATACCCTTTTGGTGACAAGGGAAGAGAAAAATCACTTTTTTGATCATTTTTTTAAGTATGCTCCTACAACAGAAGAAAGGAGAAAAGTGCTGTATAGCAGTGATGGTTGGGCGGTGTCAGCTGTATTAATGAAAACAGTTGCGCTTACTATTAATAATTATTCTGCTATCGTTTATTCCGAGGAGCAAAATAAAACTTTAGTGCGTTTTGGAAAAGCCTTCGAGCAAACCTATACCCGTTTTCTTGACCTGCAAAAAGCAGAAGCAGCCGCCAAAGAAGCAGTAAAACAGGCGTCTATTGATCGTGTACGTGCAGAGATTGCCTCCATGCGTTCTACAAAAGATTTGGATCGGATAATACCGCTCATTTGGAATGAGCTAACCATTTTACATATCCCGTTCATCCGCTGTGGCGTTTTTATTGTAAATGAAGCGATTGAGCAAACGCAGGTTTATTTATCTACCCCGGAGGGCAAGGCTATTGCAGCGTTTCAATTGCCTTTTAACAGCGATGGGCTTAACAAAGAGATGCTGCAACACTGGCGCAACAATCAAATTTTTAAAGACCATTGGGATGCCGCTGCTTTTTCGGCGTGGACGCATAGCTTGTTAGAAGCCCGTGCCATTCAGCCCGATGAGCGTTACTCCAACGAGCAGCCGATTGAAAACCTGTACCTGCATTTTGTTCCCTTTATACAAGGTATGTTGTATGTGGGCAATACGGCACCGCTTTCAGCAGATGACCTAAGCCTTATTGAGTCGCTTGCAGATGCGTTCTCTACTGCCTATGCGAGATATGAAGATTTTAACCGGCTCGAAACTGCTAAACAACAAATAGAGCAAACACTTTCTGAACTAAAAACAACACAGGTGCAATTGATACAGGCCGAGAAGATGGCTTCTTTGGGAGAACTCACTGCCGGTATTGCCCACGAAATTCAAAACCCTTTAAACTTTGTCAACAACTTCTCTGAAATTAATACAGAGTTGATTGAGGAATTAAAAACTGAAAAGTCAAAATTAAAAAGCGAAGAAGTTGATGAACTATTAAATAACATTGCTGAAAATGAACAAAAGATACACCATCACGGTAAACGTGCAGATGCCATTGTAAAGGGGATGTTGCAACACTCAAGAGCAAGCGCAGGTAAAAAAGAACTAACCAATATCAATGCCTTAGCTGAGGAATACTTACGATTAAGTTATCATGGATTACGAGCTAAAGACAAAAACTTCAATGCTAAAATGGAGACTCATTTTGATGATAGCCTTGGCAAAATAAATGTAGTACCACAGGACATAGGAAGAGTACTCCTTAACTTATTTAATAACGCATTTTATGCCGTTAATGAAAAGAAACAACAATTGAATGGAGCATTTGAACCAACAGTTTCAGCCAGCACTAAAAGAGTGAACAACAAGATAGAAATAATGGTTAAAGACAATGGCAAGGGCATTCCTCAAAGTGTTAATGATAAAATCTTTCAACCCTTTTTCACTACCAAGCCAACAGGTCAGGGAACCGGACTGGGTTTGAGTTTAAGTTATGATATTATTAAAGCACATGGAGGAAAAATAAAAGTACAAACCAAAGAAGGAGAAGAAACTACATTCATAATCGAATTGCCCGCTTAATTCTTTACTAATATCACTTCATCGTTCTATAATAGAGTTTATCTAATATCAAAAGATAATTTTGCACCTTATGAATATTACAATGTATACCGACGGAGCGGCACGCGGCAATCCGGGCCGTGGTGGCTATGGCGTTATTTTAATGAACGATAATAAAACCAAAGAGCTATCGCAGGGATATAAGCTTACTACCAACAACCGTATGGAATTAATGGCGGTAATTGCCGGATTGGAAGCATTGAAAAAAGCGGGATTGAATATTACGATATACTCCGACAGCCAATATATTGTAAAAGCGGTGCAGCAAGGCTGGCTTAACAAATGGATGGCCACCAATTTTTCGGGCGGTAAAAAAAACAAAGATTTGTGGGTAAAATTTTACAACCTTGCAAAAGATCACCAGCTAAAATTTGTATGGGTAAAAGGCCATGCGGAAAACCCATACAACAACCGCTGCGATGAGTTGGCCACTGCGGCGGCAGATGGAAAGAACTTATTAAAGGATGAAGGATATGAAATGAATCCCGACCAGCTACAGCTATAAAAAACCCCGCAAAAGCGGGGCGAATATCATTTATGCAAACTGATGTTTTCGACTGGTGAGCGACCGGCTTAGTAACACATATCCACCAAATAAAGCCAAAGAAAATACTACAGTTGCTTCTACACTGCCTTTGTAAAACGGAACACCATCCGTATAGGTCATCATTAACCCACTCCACGTTTTAGGATGCGAGTAGCCGCCACCACCTGTCCATACCATAAAGTTGCTCATTAAGAAATATATAGTAGGTGCCGCTACAGAAGCGATGGCTATTTTTGCCCAATTGATATGCCGAACCCAAAAACCAATAAAGGTTAATAAACCAATCAGTATATAGTTAGTGACCTGGCCATCGTAAAAGCCTTGTATCACAGTCAGTCCATTTACATACAACACCTGGTATAAAGCATCGGATATAAACATAGATAATAGCGGAAGTATAAATGCCAGCTTTTTATCTTTTATAACTGCGCCGCCAAAGATGGCCATTGCTAGCTGCGGAGCAAAACCCCAGGGCCGTCCGTCCCATATTCTATATAATGATGCGACAATGATTAACAAAGCAAAAGCAATCCATACTGATTTATTCAATTTCATTCTTACATATTAATTAGTACAAAAATAAAGCAACTAATGTTATGAACGTTTTAGTTTTTACGCACAGGTACCGCGGCTCTAAAAAAATCTGCGGTGGCTGTAACTGTAATATCCACCTGGCTACCTGAAATAATAAAAGCTGTTTCGCCTTTTTGTACTCTTATTTGTTCCTGTGCTGCTGTTATCTGCAGGCTTCCGGCCAGTACTAAAATTATTTCAGCACTATAAGTTTGATATGATACGGTATCGCGTTCTGACAACTGATAACGGGTCATTTCAAATTCGGGTGCCGGTGTAATAAAGGGAACTTCTTTTTGCTGCGCAGATGTGCCTAATATACTGGGTATGGTTTCTTCAAACTGTACATACTTCATAAGTTCCGGCACATCAATATGCTTGTCGGTTAACCCGGCCCGCAGTACATTATCCGAATTGGCCATCAGCTCTACATTCTGTCCTTCCAGGTAAGCGTGGGGCAAGCCAGCAGGCTGGTAGATGCCTTCGCCTTTTTTTAAATTCACGAGGTTGAAAAAGTAAATTGAAAAAATTCCCCGGTCGTAATTATCATCTTTACAAAAGGTTTCCACCGCTCTTGCCGCCCAAAAATCTTCCTGCTTTTTTTTTAATTCACCATTTTTGTATATCGGAATTATTCGATTGATTACCGGTTCCAATATCCTGTTTACTTCCTCTTGTTTCATCCTCATTACTTTTTCGTATAACGCCTGGTAGCCTCCTTGCTCAAAAATGGGTATAAGGAATGTAAAGTCCGGAATAGCGGCCAATGTTTCTTTCAATAAAGAAGGACTTTTAAAACCATGTAATAACCAAAAGTCACTCAGGGCCACCATCAGTTCCGGCTTATGATTTTCATCTTTATAATTGCGGTGTGGCGCCGTAACGGGTATACCGGCTTCGTTCTCTTTTTGATAGTTTTGTTTTGCAGATTCTTTATCGGGATGCACCTGGATGGAAAGCATTTGCCGCACATCCAACACTTTAAATAAATACGGCAATGCACCAAAAGCTGCGGAAGTTTCTTCTCCCAATATAGCCGAAGTATTTTCCTTAATAAACTGTTGTAAACTCACCCAACTTTCTTCTACGGCTATTTCGCTGGAATGATTGGGATGCGCTCCCATCCAATACTCGGCATAAGGCTGATGGGTTTCATTTTGCAAGCCCAATAATTGAGGAATAAACTCATAGCCACCCCAGGCATAGTGCTGCACCTTGCCTTTTAATTTAGAAACAGCCGGTATAAATTGTGCCATTAACCTTAATTTGAGCCAAAGATAGCGTTATGGCGCAGCACAATAAACTGGGGCAACAGGGAGAGCAACAGGCAGAAGAATACCTGAAGCAGCAAGGCTACGAAATCCTGCACCGCAACTGGCGTCATTCACATTACGAAATTGATATAGTGGCTTTGAAGAACGAAGTGCTGCATATTGTAGAAGTAAAGATCCGCTCGTCTGCAAGATTTGGATTACCCGAAGAAGCCGTTACTAAAAAGAAGTTTCAAAGTTTGTTAAACGCTGCCGATGAATTTTTATACCAGCATCAGCAATATCAACATGTGCAATATGATGTGCTGGCTATTACCATGCAGAAAAATTTGGAGCCGGAATTCTTTTTTATTGGAGATGTGTATTTGTAAATTATGAATGATAAGTTATGAATTATTGATACTATTTCCAATTATTAGAATATGGATAAAACCGAATCTGTCATGCCGGGAAACGAGGCATCTGTTAATGGATAGTGATTCTTCGCTTTGCACAGACTGACAGGCCTTTAATAACTTATATCCGAATACAATATCATCATTTACACCCCACCATCACCGTTTGATTCCCAGTTCTGCAAACATGATTTTCAACTTTTCAATCATCTTCATAGTAGCCGGGCAGTATTCCACATTCTGCTTATGCACGTGCATATATTCCGTCATCTTTTTTTTATTTAAATGCGGGAAACCGGCACAGTCGGCTGGCCGCACTTCATATATGGAACACATATTAGTTTGCTTGTCTAAAAACTGGCAGGGCTGGCTGCGGTTCATCCACTCGCCTTCTTTGTTTTTATACAACCACTTTTCTTTGAACGCTTTTATAGACAGCCCTACATGCGCCGATATGCGTTTTAAATCCTGGAAGGTATAAGTTGGCGTCATCCGGCGGCAGCAGTTAGAGCAGGCAAGGCAATTCACTTCGGCCCATACTTCTTTCTCCACTACATCGGCATAGGTATCTAAAAGCAGTGGCGGATTTTTTTCTACCCTGGTTAAAAACCGGCGCAACTGGCTCTTTACTTCTATAGGAATGCTATTAAATTTTCTTCGGTAATACGACATGAATATGCTTCTCTACCGAAGGTAAATAAATTAACAGGCAAATGGATAACTATTACTTTTGTTTTATATAAGTTTACTTGTGGAGTGATGACAGCCGGCAATTGATGTGGAGAAATTCTTAGTTAATGACTATGAACTTTAAACGCCTGTCATCTATCCACTATCACCTGTCAACCTAATAAAGATGTGGGAACCCTATAAAAAAGGATTTAAAGCGTACCTGCAACTGGAGCGTTCGCTATCCGATAATTCGATCAGTGCCTATTTAGCTGATATGGATAAATTTACCGCCTATTTGCAAACGGAAGGATTACAGAAAAATCCTGCTGATATAGCGCTTAAAGATTTGCAGGGTTTTATTAAATGGGTGGCCGAACTGGGCATGACACAGGCATCACAGGCACGCATTATTTCGGGCATCCGCGCTTTTTATAAATACAGCATATTGGAAGATATTGTAAAAGCCGATCCTACTACCCTGCTGGAAGCACCTAAATTAAAACGCACTTTGCCCGATGTGTTGAGCTTTGATGAAATTGAAGGTGTTATTTCCAGCATAGATGTAAGTACCCCCGAAGGAAGCCGCAATAAGGCCATATTAGAAACCATGTATAGCTGCGGTTTACGTGTAAGCGAGACCGTTAATTTAAAGTTGTCGCAGTTGTACCTCGATGTGGGTTTTGTACGGGTGATAGGCAAAGGCAATAAAGAACGGCTGGTGCCTATTGGCAGCAGCGCTATCAAATACATTTTGATTTATAAGAACAATATCCGCGTACATACTCCTGTTCAATCGGGCGAAGAAGACATTTTATTTTTAAACCGCCGGGGCAAACGCCTGACCCGCGTGATGATCTTTTTAATTATAAAAGACCTGGCAAAAAAAGCAGGCATCAATAAAAATATATCCCCACATACTTTCCGGCATTCCTTTGCCACACACCTGGTTGAAGGCGGTGCCGACCTGCGGGCCGTTCAGGAAATGCTGGGGCATGAAAGCATTACCACCACTGAAATTTATACGCACCTTGACCGGGAATTTCTCCGCAAGACCTTGCAACAGTTTCATCCGGCATTTCAGTAACTGCTATTATTTTGATATTGATTCTGGATACTAAAACTTTTGTACTTCTATAGAGCTCCTGTTGCGTCTCACACTGCACCTGCAGTATTTTATGGAGCAATATGATTCCACAATGCTATTAAACTACTGCTCCGCCTTGGCTGAATATGTAAATTCCTTTACTTTGCACTCTTATTAATAACCGACTCCGTAGCTCAGTTGGTAGAGCAGCTGACTCTTAATCAGCGGGCCGATGGTTCGAGCCCATCCGGGGTCACTTGATAATCAAGGTATTACGCATTAAAAAGCTATCTACCTTTTTACATTTGCAATCATTTTGCAATCAAGGTTAAAATCTTTGTTTTTGATTGCAATCATCTATTTGCCATCACCTGGATGTAAAGAGCTATTAACTTTATAAAGTTACGATTTCTTGAAGAGGGCTCAAAATCATTATCGGCCTTCAAATTCAAAGTCCATCATATTCATATTTGTTATCTTAAATTTCCGTCAATAAGCTTAACATTTC
>JAICHT010000149.1 GCA_025924755.1 Chitinophagaceae bacterium
CATGTGGCAATAATGTTCCGAAACTGGTTAAACGGTTCTCGGGATTTGTATGTAATGCAATCTGTTGATAAAGGAACAACTTTTCATGCGCCTCAAAAGTTGGGCGATGGTACCTGGAAGCTGAACGGATGCCCAATGGATGGTGGGGGAATTACTATTGATACTAAGGAAGTGAATACCGTATGGCAGCGGCAAGGTGTTGTATATTATTGTACACCGGCTACTACCGAAAAGAAGATAGCGGCCGGCAGGTCTTGCAGCCTGGCAGAAAATGCCTCAAACGCAAACACTGTATTGATTAATATGCAGGATGGAGCTAATGTAAAATTAGTTGACGCCACAACAAATAATGAAACGATAATAGGAATGGGCAGCTTTTTAAGATCAATCATTCTGCCGGATCAAAAAGTGCTTTGCGTGTGGGAAGAAGATATGCAAATCAAGTTTAAAAAAGTATAGTAAAAAATCATAAAATACGTTTAGAAAAGTATACAGCGTTTATCATATAGCATGAAGCTTATTATTAAAAATATGGTTTGCCCACGTTGTATCATGACAGTGGAACAGATATTAAAAGAAAATAACCTGGCATACCACTCTATACATTTAGGTGAAGTCACGTTGGTAAATGAATTGACAAACGAACAAATTGGCCGGCTTTCCAACAATTTGCAACAGGTAGGTTTTGAGCTGCTGGACGATCAGAAAAAACAACAAATAGAACAGCTAAAAACTCTTTTAATTCAAAAGGTGCAGGAGAATGGCATAGAGGAACACTTTATTATTAGCAAGTACCTCAGCGAAAAGATGTACAAAGACTATTCATCGCTAAGCAAATTATTTTCTGAAGTGGAAGGCATAACGATAGAGCACTTCTTTATGCTGCAAAAAATTGAAAAAGTAAAAGAATGGCTCATCTACAATGAACTATCATTAAATGAAATTGCTTATAAACTTGGGTACAGCAGCACCCAGCATCTTTCCAATCAATTTAAAAAATTAACCGGAATGACGCCGGGCCAATTCAAAAAGATCGGCGCTGTTCATCGAAAACCACTGGACGATATACAGGCCAAAAACATTTAAGTGTAACTCTTTTCCACAATCATGTAATAGTTATACCTTTTAATAGCCGGAACTTTACCAGACAATCAGGTAATATGGATGATTCAAAAAATACGGTGGTAGACCTGCCACTATCCGGCGTAGAAAGTGAGCATTGCGCTCTGATAGTAGATAAAGAATTAGCAAAAATTCCGGGTGTAAAGGCGCATAAGGTTGAACTCAATAATCATAAGGCGGTTGTAACGGTAGCTGATGTGCAGGAAACCGTTCCGAAGGCAGTTTCTGCTATCCGGGATATAGGATATGATGTAGAAACTATGAAGCAAACCTTTCCGGTTACCGGCATGAGTTGCGCATCCTGCGCAGCCAGTGCCGAAAGCATAACAGTTGCACAGCCGGGTGTGGTAAAGGCTGCTGTAAACTTTGCTAATACGTCACTACAGGTTGAATATGTACCTACCATTACATCTCCCCAACAAATAAAAAGTGCATTACAATCTATTGGATATGACTTGGTAATTGAAGATACTAATGAAGCAAAAGAAGCTTTGGAAGACCTTCAGCACCAAAAGCTGCAATCGCTTAAGCAGCGTACACTCTGGTCTGTGGTTTTATCTGTTCCGCTTGTTATTATTGGTATGTTCTTGATGCACATTGCCTACGCTGATTATATCATGTGGGCTTTAGCAACCCCGGTAGTATTGGTTTTTGGAAGGCAGTTCTTTATCAATGCCTGGAAGCAGGCGAAGCACCGCTCTGCTAATATGGATACGTTAGTCGCACTCAGTACCGGCATTGCTTACCTGTTTAGCGTTTTCAATACCTTATATCCGCAGTTCTGGATAGCCCGGGGTTTGCAGTCGCATGTGTATTTTGAAGCGGCAGCTGTGGTTATTGCTTTTATATTGTTAGGTAAGTTGCTGGAAGAAAGAGCTAAGGCTGCTACGTCGTCTGCTATCAAAAAATTAATGGGGCTGCAACCCAAAACAGTAACCATCGTGCATGAGGGCGGCCATATGATGGAGATGCATATTGAACAAGTAAAAGTGGGAGATATTATTTTAGTAAAACCCGGAGAAAAAATACCAGTAGATGGAGAAGTGGTTACCGGCGCATCTTTTGTTGATGAAAGTATGATAAGCGGAGAACCGGTAGCAGTGGAAAAAACTAGTGGCAGTAAAGTTTTTGCCGGTACCATTAATCAAAAAGGAAGTTTTCAATTTAAGGCGCAGAAAGTAAGTGGCGAAACCTTGCTGGCGCATATTATTAAAATGGTGCAGGAAGCACAGGGCTCTAAAGCACCGGTGCAAAAGCTGGTGGATAAGATTGCAGGCATATTCGTGCCAGTGGTTATGGGCATTGCCGTACTTTCTTTTATAGCCTGGATAATATTAGGTGGAGATAG
The DNA here is from genome assembly GCA_025924755.1 of Chitinophagaceae bacterium. Classification (GTDB taxonomy): domain Bacteria; phylum Bacteroidota; class Bacteroidia; order Chitinophagales; family Chitinophagaceae; genus Flavisolibacter. The sequence goes on from JAICHT010000149.1 coordinate 2,471, forward strand.
TGGATTAACACACGGACTATTGGCGTTAGTTACCGTATTGGTAATTGCATGTCCCTGTGCTTTGGGGCTGGCAACGCCTACAGCCATTATGGTAGGAGTGGGCAAAGGCGCCGAGCATGGAATCTTAATTAAAGATGCGGAAGCTCTCGAACTCTCTCATAAAGTAAATGCTATCGTACTGGACAAAACAGGTACTATAACCGAAGGTAAGCCACAGGTAACGGATGTACTATGGCTGCAGGAGAGCCGTGAAAATAAAGACCTGGTATATAGCCTCGAAAAAGCTTCAGAGCATCCTTTGGCAGCCGCAGTAAGTAAATATTTCGCAGGCACTGCAAACCCGTTAGCAATCCATAATATTCAGTCTATTACCAGCGCCGGCATACAAGGTTCTTACAACAATCAAACTTATTTTATCGGCACTCAAAAGCTATTACTGGATAATAAGATCAGCATCAGTAAAGAAACCGAATATTGGAGTATGCAAAGAAGCGCAGAAGCAAAAACAGTAGTCTATTTTGCAGATGCTAAAACCGTGCTTGCTGCTATTGCCATTGCCGATACCGTTAAGGCTTCTTCTGGTGCGGCTATAAGCAGCTTAAAGGGCCTTGGAATAGATGTATATATGTTTACGGGAGATAACAAACAAACGGCTGCTGCCGTGGCTACGCAGGTGGGTATTACCCATTTCAAAGCAGAAACATTACCGCAGGATAAATATGAATTTGTAAAAGATCTTCAATCCAAAGGTAAGATAGTGGCGATGGTAGGAGACGGCATTAATGATAGCCAGGCATTGGCGCAGGCCGATGTAAGTATTGCTATGGGAAAGGGAAGTGATATTGCCATGGATGTAGCCAAAATGACGTTGATCACATCCGATCTGTCGCGTATTCCGGAAGCATTAAAATTGTCACGCAATACCGTGCGCACCATTCGTCAAAACCTGTTCTGGGCTTTTATTTACAATATGATTGGTATCCCGATTGCAGCAGGTATTCTTTATCCTGTAAATGGATTTTTACTCAGCCCTATGATTGCCGGTGCCGCAATGGCCTTGAGCAGTGTAAGTGTGGTAACTAATAGTTTATTGTTGAAATGGAAAAAGCTATAAAGCCGGAATTATATAACTCTTATCCTGAATAGTGTAACAAGAAAGGCTTTTATACTGGTTAATTTTGAACCGTAAATTTTAAAAGAAATGAATCAATATCAATTTAAGACAAATATCAATTGCGGCGGTTGCGTAGCTAAAGTAACGCCGCTTCTCAACAGCAACCCTGAAATAAAAGGCTGGAAGGTAGATACGGCTAACCCTGATAAAATACTTACAGTGGAAGCCAACAACCTGAAAGCAGACGAGGTAAAAGAACTGGTGAAAAAAGCCGGCTTCAAAGCCGAAAAGATTTAATTGTACTTTACACGGGCAGCTATGTGCTGCCCTAAATTTTTATATATGGCTGTACTATCAAAAATAAGTACTGTTATCCTTAGGGTCTTAAAAGCAATCTTTGTTCATAAAAAAGAATGTTGCAAATAAGTGGCGGATTTTACAGGTTGATCTTCCATAATCACTATTAAGAGTGTATAAGAGACGGATGCATGCCTGTATTTTAACTTTGATTATTTGTATATAGAAAGCGGCAATTAGGTATGGCATAGTTTTGTAGAATCTGAACACTATAATTAATCAAGAGAAGTTATATAGCAAGCAGTAATGTGAAAAAGTTTTTAGCAACAATATTAAGTTTGATATACTTACTTACCGTAAGTGGTGCTACTGTACATCTGCATTATTGCAAGGGTGAAATGACAGCTGCAAAACTATGGCATAGTACCCAAAGCAAAGACTGTCCCAACTGTGGTACCTGCCAAAAAGATAATTGTTGCAAGGATATACAAAAGATAATTATCATAAAAAAAGACCATACGCTTTCCGATGTTAATTTCACCTTCCGGCAACTTGAAATCACAACACCCGAATATCGGCTATCTGATGCTCTATTAAAGGTTAGCACGACCGTATGGTGGAATCCGGATATACATGGCCCGCCTTTTATAAATAAGCTTTCCCTCTTTAAATTGAATCGCGTTTTTCGTATTTGACATGCTCCTGCTCTTTTGCTGCCAACCTGTACACATGGCAGGTAAGCAATGCTTTACCAGGAGATTTCATCATCATATTCTTTACCAATCTATATCAAATTACTAAATGAAAAGGTTCGTTATTTTAATAATGCTAAGCAGCTTTTTTTCTATGGCTGTTAACGCTCAGGATATGCAAAATATGCCAGGCATGTCTATGAATCATGCAACAAAAAAGAAAACTACATCCGGCAAAAAAATCAAAAATGCACAACACAATCCTTCTATGCAGAACCACCAGGAGAATATGATGCAGGATAGCGCTTCAATGCAGCAAAGTGGCCGGGTACAGGAGAAAGACAACATGATGAATATGAATAGGAGTTCTGATACCACTAAGCAACCAGACGATATGAATATGGATCATTCAATGATGCATGATCATAGTACTTCAGACTCTACAAAGCCGGACAGTACCATGCAGATGAGCGATAGCATGATGCACCGTAAGAACGATCATCCGATGGATATGGATATCAGTAATCAGAACCACAGTGGAATGAATATGGATATGATGAATATGGATCATGCGTATTCTTTGAATTTGCCCATGAACCGCGATGGTTCGGGTACGTCATGGTTGCCGGATGCATCGCCTATGAATGGCTACATGTTTCATACCAGAAAATGGAGTTACATGCTGCACGGCAATATCTTTCTGCGTTACACAAACCAGGATTTTACCCATAAAGGTTCAAGGGGAGATGATAAAATAGATGCACCCAACTGGTTGATGCTGATGGGGCAACGTCAGGTAGCAAAAAATGGGTTATTTCACTTTAATGTAATGATGTCTTTTGATCCGCTTACTGAAAGCGGTTATGGATATCCGTTACTTTTCCAATCCGGGGAAAGCTGGAACGGAAAGTCATTAGTAGACCGGCAACACCCGCATGATTTGTTTTCTGAATTATCAGTAAGTTATTCACAGGCCCTTTCTAAAAAATCCGATATATATTTCTACCTGGGCTATCCCGGCGAGCCGGCTTTAGGTCCGGTTGCTTTTATGCACCGCCCTTCTGCTATGTATAATCCCGATGCGCCAATATCACACCACTGGATAGATGCCACACATATTACATTTGGCGTGGCTACGCTGGGTATACGACTGGGCGATTTTAAGTTTGAGGGTTCTTCTTTTACCGGCCGTGAACCCAATGAAAACAGGTATAACTTTGATAAGCCGCGATTTGATTCCTGGAGTGGGCGGTTGTCTTATAACCCTTCTGAAAACTGGGCGTTGCAGGTGTCGCACGGGTTTATAAAAAGCCCTGAAGAATTGAACCCAGGTGAAAATGTATATCGTACTACTGCCTCTGCCATTTACAGTTTGCCGCTGGCCAATGATGGTTGGTTAAATGCAACCGCCGTATGGGGCTTGAATAAATCAAAACGCTATGAAGGACAGAAAGACACTGAGGGAGAGAATGCTTTTTTGCTGGAAGGTAGTTGGAGAAAAGATAAGCTGGCAGTGTATAGCCGTTACGAATTTACTCAAAAGTCAGCAGAAGAATTGGTGTTAAGCGAAGTTACTTATGGCCAGGGTGCGTTGTTTCCTGTCCATGCATTCACGTTAGGGCTCAACTATGATTTATTACATATTGGGCAAACCAGATTAGCCGGTGGCGGCCAGTATACGATCTATCATGCGGATAACCGGCTCAATAACCTGTATGGAAAAAATCCGATGGGCTTTGAAGTGTACCTGCGGCTATATCCGGGCCTGATGAAGATGTAGAGCGTAACAAATTCTTTTTATTTTTTAACCTTTAAACTCAATCATTATGACAGGGTATCACACGTACAAAACATGTATTGAAGCTTGTGTAAAATGCGCGGCTATTTGTAACCATTGCGCTTCTGCGTGCTTGCAGGAGCCCGATGTAAAAATGATGGCAGGCTGTATACAACTTGATATGGAATGTGCCGCTATTTGTTATGCAGCCGTACAGGTGATGAGCATGGGTGGGCAGCAGGCAAAGCAGCTGTGCCGTATTTGTGCAGACATCTGCGAAGCCTGTGGCGCTGAATGCAGCAAACACAAAACGGAGCATTGTAAGGAATGTGCAGATTCATGCAAACGCTGCGCTGAAGAATGCAGAAAGATGGCAGCGTAACAGAGGGTAAAAGAAAAGGATGAAGATTACAGATGTATTCTCTGGTTTTCATCCTTTTCTTTAAATATTAAATCTTTACTTATGAGCCTGCTACAGATTATTTCAACCATATCCGTTGCTATAGGAGTGGTGTGTATGTTGATAATGATAATAGATATAATATCCGGCAACCAGCAGCATATGATGATCATGAATTTTGTTTGGCCTGTTACGGGTTTATATGCAGGGCCGCTGGCTTTATGGGCCTATTATACCATTGGCAGAAAATCAACCCACAAAACCATGATGCAAGCCAAAAAGCAGCACCTGCCAAGGCCTTCTAAACAAAAACCATTTTGGCAAAGTGTAGCGATTGGCACCCTGCATTGCGGCAGTGGATGTACATTAGGCGATATACTGGCAGAAACATTTTTGCTGGCGATACCCTTCGTGTTTTTGGGAAGTAAGCTATATGGAACATGGATGATCGATTTCATATTTGCTTTTATACTGGGCATTGTATTTCAATATTATGCTATTAAGCCAATGAAAGACCTGCCACCTAAAAAAGCATTCCTTGCAGCATTGAAAGCCGATACACTTTCACTTACCTCGTGGCAAATAGGAATGTATGGCGGTATGGCTATTGCCACTTTTTTGGTTTTTAAACATCGCCTGGAAGCTTCCAATATGGTGTTTTGGTTTGTGATGCAACTGGCCATGATGCTGGGGTTTATTACAGCCTACCCGGTAAACTGGTGGTTGTTGAAAAAGGGAATAAAAGAAGTGATGTGATTGTTTTTGCTGATTGCAATATTCTGGTATTAGCTGCTGCTTTTTATTAGTTTTTGTACAATATCTTCTTATAATTACTACTTTGCGTTGCTGTATTTTTTATAGCCGGATACAATATTGTATCTATATCTTATCTTAATATTTAAAACTAAAAAAATGAAACGCACATTCTTTTCATATTTAATTGCCGGAGCTTTTGCATTCATAGCTTGTACCAGCAACACGAGTACAACTCCTAAAAAACAAAGTGCCGCTCCAGTAAAAGATACCGCGCATATGAGTGCGATGAATGATACCACAGAACCAAAACAAATAACGCCAACATTGGCAAATGTAGATCCGAAGGTTTCTGCTTCCTTAGATGGAATAGTTGACAATTATTTACAATTAAAAAATGCACTGGCAAACGACGATGCATCCGCAGCGGCAACCAGTGCAAAATCTATTATGGCCGGTATGTCTAAAGTAGATGTAGCAGCCTTAACCCCCGATCAGAAAAAAGTGTATAGCAATATTGCAGATGATTTAAAAGAAAATGCGGAGCATATCTCAAAGAATGCAGGTAAAATAGCCCATCAGCGGGAACACTTTGCCATGATGAGCGATGATGTATTTGATTTGGTGAAAGGATTCGGTGCTGCCAAACCATTATACCAGGATCATTGCCCTATGGCACAAGAAGGAAAAGGTGCTGACTGGCTGAGTGAAACGAAAGAAATTCACAACCCGTATTTAGGTAAAAAAATGCCCGACTGCGGTTCTGTAGAAGCTGTTGTTAAGAAATAATTCATGGTTCAGAAACACATTGAACCTTCCTTCGAAACAGGCTGGTAGTACTCTCTGGAATAAGGCAAATTTTCTGGTACA
>JAICHT010000150.1 GCA_025924755.1 Chitinophagaceae bacterium
CCAGTACTATGCTAAAAATGGCAATTTAAATATCGACTTAAAAATAAGCGAAGGTCACAAGTACTATTTTGGTAAAATTGCCTGGAAAGGAAACACCAAATATTCCGACTCAATATTAAGCACCATATTGGATATACACAAAGGCGATGTTTACAATTTAGATATTTTAAATAAGCGGTTAGGAAAAGAACTTTCGCCTGACGCTACCGGTGATATCAGTGGACTGTATATGGATGATGGCTATTTATTTTTTAGGGCCGATCCGGTAGAAACCTCTGTTTACAACGATACTATTGACCATGAAATACGCATAGTAGAAGGGCCGCAGGCTACTATAAAAAATGTAACTATTGCCGGCAACGAAAAAACAAAAGACTATGTCATTCGCAGGGAACTGCGCACCGTACCCGGTGAAAAATTCAGCCGGTCTGATTTGATTCGTTCGCAACGCGAGCTGGCACAATTGCAATATTTTAACCAGGAGACTATCAACCCCGGCGTGAATCCGAACCAGGAAGATGGAACGGTGGATATTAACTGGAAGCTGGAAGAAAAGTCGTCTGACCAGTTAGAGCTTTCAGCCGGATGGGGCGGCGGTATTGGTTTAACCGGAACATTAGGCGTTACCTTCAACAACTTTTCGCTGCGGAATATCTTTCATAAAGAAACCTGGAACCCCTTGCCTACCGGCGATGGTCAAAAGCTAAGCCTGCGTTATCAGTCGAACGGCCGTGCTTTTAACTCGTACAACTTTTCGTTTACCGAGCCTTGGCTGGGCGGCAAAAAGCGTAATCCGTTTACTATAAGCGTGTATAGAAGTAAGTACTCCAATGCCTATAATTATTTAACAGGCACATTTGATAAGCAAATGTCGGATACCAATTACCTGAAAACCTTTGGCGCCTCTATATCCTTAGGTAAGCAGTTAAAATGGCCCGATGATTACTTTAGTATTGTATATTCTTTAAACTATACGAAGTATGATTTAAGGAACTATCCCATTTTCGCCGGTTTAAATAATGGCAACTCTACCACCGTAAGCTTTAAATTTGCGGTGCAGCGCTCATCAGTTTTTGATCCTACGTTCCCCCGTAGCGGATCTAACTTTATGGCCAGTGTGCAGGCTACGCCACCTTACTCGCTGCTGAACCCGGGTTTGGTTTCTTCAGCCAATCCATACAAAACACCGGAATATCATAAATGGCGTTTTAATGCCGAGTGGTATGTGCCTATTGGCAAGCCTTCCGGCGCTGATAAAAACCGCCAGTTTGTATTAAAGTTGGCTGCTAAATATGGCTTTATGGGCCGGTATAATAATAAGCTGGACTTTTCGCCTTTTGAAAGATACCAGTTGGGCGGTGATGGCTTAACTACCAGCTATGGCTTGTTAGGTTATGATATTGTTTCACTGCGGGGTTACCCGGTTTTCCAAACCTCTAACCCAGCCATCAATCCGGATATTAGCAATGCCAGCACCTTCTTTACTATCTTCAATAAATACTCTATGGAGCTGCGCTATCCGTTAGTAACGCAGCCAAGCAGCACGATATATGGATTGGTATTTTTTGATGCGGCAAACGGCTGGTATTCGTTTAAAGATTACAACCCGTTTCAACTGCGCAGAAGTATTGGTGTAGGTGCCCGCTTCTTCCTGCCGATGTTTGGTTTGTTAGGATTTGACTATGGTTTGGGATTAGACCGAATACAACCCGGCAGCGGTTTAAAAAATGCAGGGCGGTTTACATTTATGCTGGGTTATGAGCCAGATTAAACCAAACAATATTAGATACATCAATAACCAGAAAATAGGTTTTTACATATGAAAAAAACAGTTCTTATTGCCTTTATTTGTATGTTCTTCGCTTTTGGTGTGAAGGCGCAACGTTATGCCATTATTGATACGAAATACATATTGGATAAGATGCCTGAATACAAACAGGCACAAGGTCAATTAGACGCGGTAGCAGCCGGGTGGCAAAAACAAATTGATTCCTCGCAGCAGGAGCTTGACAGGATGTATAAAGATTTTGATGCCGAGCAGGTAATGCTTAGCGATGAATTAAAGAAGAAAAGAGAAGACCAGTTATTTGTAAAAGAGAAAACACTTCGTGATCTGCAGCGCCAGCGCTTTGGCTTTGAAGGCGATTTGTTTAAGAAAAGACAAGAACTGATAAAACCCGTACAGGACAAAGTTTATAACGCCGTGCAAAAGTTGGCTACACAACGCGGATACGATTTTATACTGGATAAAAGTGAAGGAATTACTGTTATATTTGCCGACCCAAAATTAGAAAAAAGCGAAGATGTGCTTAAAGAACTGGGCATACAAAAATAAAATCTGTAAAAGAGTAAACTAATCACAACCTACATCAATCAAAAGTCATCATTAAAAAATCACAAAAATTCAAATGAACAAGTTTAAAGTATTTCTTATGGCTGCCATTCTTACAATTACCGCAGGCAGCGCTATGGCTCAAAAATCCGGTTATATCAGTATGGACCAGGTGGTAAGCCTGATGCCGGAACTTAGAAGAGTGGATACGCTTTTACAACATTATCAGTCTGACTCACTGAACCCTCAGTTTTCCTATATGGTATCTGAATACAATCGTAAAGACAGTACCGCCAATGGCAAAGATTCGTTGAAAACACCAGCCGCTGTGCGCATGCAAATACGCCAGGAGTTGGAGCAGTTGGCGTATCAGATTCAAAACTGGCAGCAAATCGCTCAAAATGCAATGGAAGGAAAAAGAAACACCTTACTGGAGCCAATTTATGCCAAGGCCATATCAGCCGTACAGCAGGTAGCTAAAGACAATGGTTACGGATATGTATATACGAAAGAAGCATTATTGGTAGCCCCCCCTACTGATGATTTATTGCCCTTGGTTGCTAAAAAATTAAACTTAAGAGTGCCAGCCGCCGGAAGTGCCAGAACCGTAGCACCGGCTGAAAGACCAACAGCAGAAAAGCCAAAAGCTAAAACAAAAGAATAATTCTCAAGGTTTACTTATAAATAAAAAGTCCTGCATCATGTGCGGGACTTTTTATTTATACTATAATAACTATTTACTTTGCCAATATGATACCCATTGGCGTATTTGATTCGGGCTATGGTGGTTTAACCGTATTAAAAGAATTTGTAGCGCAGTTGCCGCAATATGATTACCTGTACCTGGGCGATAATGGCCGGTCGCCTTATGGCACCCGTTCTTTTGATACCGTATACCGCTATACGCTGGAATGTGTGCAGTGGTTGCTGAAGCAAAATTGCCCATTAATTATATTAGCCTGCAACACCGCTTCGGCAAAAGCCTTACGTACCATTCAGCAAAACGACTTACCGCATATAGATCCAAATGTTCGGGTGCTGGGTGTGATCCGGCCTACAACAGAAGTGATTGGACAACATACTAAAACCAATAATATCGGCATATTAGCTACCAGTGGTACGGTACAATCCGGGTCGTACAAAATAGAAATAGAAAAGTTTTACCCCAACATCACGATTGAGCAGGAGGCCTGCCCCATGTGGGTGCCCCTGGTAGAAAATAATGAACACTTAAGTAACGGCGCCGACTACTTTGTGCAAAAACATATCAACCATATTCTTGAAAAAAATAAAGAGATCGATACGTTGCTGCTGGCCTGTACGCACTATCCGTTATTAAAGCAAAAAATACAGCAATTTTTGCCGCCACATATTACGCTGCTTTCGCAGGCAGAAATAGTAACCGATAGCCTGAAAGACTACCTGCACCGCCATCCTGAAATAGAAACGAAACTCACCAAAGATTACAGCCGCACTTTTTATACCACCGATGCTGCGGAAGATTTTGATAGCCATGCCACTACTTTCTTTGGCCAGCCGGTTCAGTCGAAGCATGTGGATTTATAAGTTTTTTGTACTAAGCTTTAGTAGTACTATAATGCTTTTGTTGCGTCGCACTCTTGTACGGTAGCAATACTATGGAGCTAGTTAGATTGACGGCACAGACAATTGAAAAAAGCGAATACGAAATCCTTAAAAATAAAGATCGTGTAAGGCCTTGTAAAATGGAGAATGTCGTGTATTATTATGTTGGCTGAGATTTAAAATACTAAAACACTTAATTATTCCGACATTGATTTTAACTTGCCATTATGGTTGCAAGAACAAATCCACGAGTATTATTGAGATGCAGAAAACACACGGTCAATTCGCAAGCGATGAAGTTGCAATTTTTAGAACATCTGAACCGAACCTTGATTTTACTTTAAGAATAGATAGCATTTTAATTACTACACTTTTAAGGAGAGTAAGGATGTTATAATATACGCCGTGTAATTCTATTCAGCTTGACGTTTCTCAAATTCCAGTTCTTCGCAAAGCCGTAATCCGTTGTACGCTATTTTAGTCGACCATCCAACTATTTCAAAGTTTTTACAAAAAAAGACATTTTAAAAAGCTTTCTTTGTAATTGCTTCCTATTGGAATTTCCATGTTATTAATACGAATAGTATTTCCTTCAATACTATCAATTCTAATTTTGTTTATGATAAAAGAGCGATGAACTCTTATAAAAAGATCAGATGCCAGTAATTTTTCAAAATTGGTGAATGAGATAGCAGGCAGGATCGTTTTATTGCAGGTAACCACCTTTGTATAATTGCCTTTTGCTTCTGCAAATAATAACTCTTCATAACTTATTTTAATAATCTTCCCTGCTGCTTTGATAAAAAAATGATCCGCCGATATTTCCTGCATCGGCATTGTTCTATTTGTGATCGTATTTAATTTATCAGCTGCCTTATCTATGGCTATAATAAACCTTTCTAAAGAAAACGGTTTAAGTAAATAATCACATGCTGTTAAATCAAATGCATCTACCGCATATTCTTTGTAAGCAGTAGTGAATATAATTTGTGCCGGATGCCGGAGTGTTTTCAGGAAGCTTAATCCGTCTAAAACAGGCATATGGATATCAAGGAAAATAATGTCTACGGGATTGTTTACAAGCATGCTTTTCGCCTCAAATGCATCACCGCAAACAGCAACAATATGTAGAAATGGTAAATGGCTGCAGTACTGTGCAATAATGTCGCATGCAATGGGCTCGTCATCTACAATAAGACAATTAAGCTGCTTCATTTTACTTTTATTTTCAAATTTGTTTCATAAAAACCATTTTCACCCGAAGTTTCCAAAGAATACTTATTTTGGTACAATAATTCAAGTCGCTTTTTAGTCACAGAAAGACCAATCCCAAAGGAATTATTCATAGGAGCTGTTTGCTTCTCTTCGCCTGGCATATTATTCTTTACAATTAACGCTATCCAATCATCAACCAGCCGGAAGTCTATCTTAATTACAACATCTCTCTGTTTGGTGTTGGTTGAATGTTTAAATGCGTTTTCAACAAACACCATTAAGAGCATCGGAGCAATCAGAACGTCATTAATCTTCTCTCTTGACAAATTTACGTCAAGCAACAGCCTTGCACCAATACGCATCTTCTCCAGTTCTATATAATCTTCTATGCAGTCTAATTCACTTTGCAGGGACACAAAATGATTACCGGTGTCGTATAAACTATACCGAAGCAGCCCTGACAATTTCAGTATCATGTATGGTACTTTATCATCGCGTTTTAAAGAAAGCCCATATAAGCTATTCAACACATTAAACAGAAAATGTGGACTTAATTGTGACTTTAGTAAACGCAGCTCGCCTTCTTTCTGTTCCTGTGCAATCCGGGCTTCATTCAGTTGTCGCAATATGGTTGTGCGTGTAATTGAAAAGAAGGAGCCTAAAGAGAAAAACAATACAACCGCAAATAAAACAGTGATCGAAATAGCAATGACACTGTTGTTTGTGAGGAGCATAGAGCCCAATATGCCTGTTACTGCTAAAACGAGAACGGCAATACAGGAAAAGACAATGAATTTCTGGTATTCATTCGAAAGAAGCCACTTTTTGCAACCCCATCTTCCTAAATATATACAGAACAAAAGAAAGATGCCATAAAGAACAACTCTAAACAGTTTAGCACCTGGCAAACCGATGATTAAGGAGGGTAGACAAAAGGTAGCAAGAAATAAAAAGATGAAAGCTAAATGGATATTCATCCTGCTTTGAAATAATTTTCTTAGTACTTCTTGCAAGCTTTTCATACATGAATGTAATGTAACTGTTTTAGCTGCACCAGTAAAACTGACGAACAATTAAATAAAAGTGTCCAATCGGAGGAATGTAATGACGAATGTTTAGAAATGAATAACAGCCTTTCTATCCCTGATAATTTATCATACGTCACTAAGTTTTCAGGTACAGCAAAACATAAAAAACATTTGTAACAGATTTCAAAACAAATCAGCAAAACAATTATGCAAACAGAAAAGAAATTGGTTATTGATACCCTTAACCTTGAATTCGGGTTTAGCAATAAAAATATGCTATTGAAGAATGTCAGTTTAAAAGTTGAACGCGGTTCCATCTATGGCTTTTTAGGACCAAATGGGGCAGGCAAAACCACAACGATCCGTTTGCTGCTCGGTCTGTTAAAAGCCAGAAACAACTCAATATATCTTTTTGATAAGTCTTTTAATAATAACAGGATTGAAATCCTGTCAAAAATCGGGGCGTTAATAGAACAACCTTCATTGTACGAACATCTTTCGGGTTATGACAATTTAGAAATTACAAGACAACTAAAAAAAGTAGGCAAAGAGAAAGTTACCGAGGTTTTACAAACCGTAAAGCTTGCAGAAGCAGCACATAAAAAAGTTAAGGCGTATTCCTTAGGCATGAAACAAAGATTAGGTATTGCCATTGCGTTGATGGGAGAACCAGAATTACTAATACTTGACGAGCCGGTGAATGGTTTAGACCCAAATGGAATGATGGAAATGCGTGAACTTCTCAAAGTTATCAATGAAAAATACGGCACCACAATTTTTTTGTCGAGCCATTTAATTTCTGAAATAGAAAAAATAGTTACCCATATTGGCATCATAAATATGGGCGAACTAATTTTTCAGGGAACAATTAACGAGCTGCGCAATCTTAGGAAAACAGAGTTGCATTTACATATTAAAGTTGACGATGCTTCTAAAGCTATCGATTCTCTCAAAAAAATGTATGAGGTAGTTGGAAAAGACAATGAAGTAGATATTATCATTCAATCAAAAGAACAGGTGTGTCAAATTATACAAGAATTGGTTGTTGTAAATATAAAAATGTATGAGGCAGTAATTGAAACCGACAACCTTGAACACATCTTTTTAAGCATGACGAACAACTATGCTGTTCGATGATTGCTCCACTAAATAGATTGCTAACGCTTACATCAATATTTACAAAATGAAAGAACTTTTTATTGTTTATCGCACAGAACTTATCAAAACAAAAAACTCCTTTGCTTTCTGGCTTGTTATTCTTGGAGCATTATTCATACCTGTCTTTTTTGTAGGAACCATTTTCTATCATTGGCGCGACTACATACATTATTTGGTTGTGGAAAATCCCAATCCATGGAATGAATATTCAAGAAAACTATTTAATGGAGTTCACTTTACTTTTTTGCCCCTACTTATGGTTTTGATAATAGCATTGATTTTTAATATTGAGCACAAGTCAAATACATGGAAGCACATTTTTGTGTTGCCTATCTCGAAAGCAAGGATTTTTATTGCTAAATACTTGGTGTTGCTAACCCTTGTGCTGATGTTCTATTGCCTATTGCTCAGTTTCTACTTACTTGGTGGCTACTTGTTGGAAATGTGGAAACATGAATTCGGTTTTTTAAATCATTCTCCCTCCTATGCGTATGAGGGTGTGCAGACAAATATCATTACTTACATCAGCAGATCGTTCATTACGGCGCTGGCGATACTTGCCATCCACTTTTGGCTAAGCTTCAGGCTAAAAAATCTGTTTTCAACAATCGGAATTGGTTTGGGTGGCGTTGTGTTGACAATAGGTATGTATATTTCTCATTGGCATAGCCTTATTTACATGCCATACGGATTTCCTATTTTGATGTGCAATTTTACGCCTCAGACAAATCATTTTCTTACCGATTTCCAAGCAAACAGTTTGATTTACTTTGCTTTGGTTTCCATAGCAAGCTATTTTGATTTTGTATTGTTCTTCAGAGGCTGAAGATTCAGTAGTAGCTAAACAAAATGGCGTACAATATTGGTATTACTAAAATGCAGGCTAACGTAGCGTGTCTTTCAGCTTTTTGTTGTTCAATTTAGCTATATATTGGGCTGGACGTTAGAAATTAAGCTATGGAAAAAATCATCAACATTTATTTATAAATTCGGCTTCAGTTAGCCGGGCTGA
>JAICHT010000151.1 GCA_025924755.1 Chitinophagaceae bacterium
TGCCAGTCTACTTTCGAACTTCTATCGCTGGCTCCCTCCGGTGCGGTTTGATCCCAATGTCCGTCGAACCAGATGCCGCCAATCTCTCCGTAATTCGTTAGCAGTTCTGTTAACTGCGCTTTCATAAATTTTATGTAATCATTCCAGTTGCCTCTTTCGGTACGCCCGGTTCCTTTTCCGGTTCTTCCGGTCCAATAACTATAATCGGTTCTGCGCCAATCGAGCAGGGAATAATACAGAAATAGTTTGATGCCTTGCTTATGACATTCATCTGCCATAAGTTTGACAATATCTTTTTTATAAGGCGAGTTCATAATGTTGAAATCCGAATACTTCGTATCCCACATACTAAACCCATCGTGATGCCGGGTAATAAGTGTAATGTATTTCATACCGGCGCTTTTTGCCATACCCACCCAATCAGCCGCATTAAAATCAATAGGGTTGAAGAAATGCATCAATCGCGTATAGTTCTTTACCGTAATATTCCGGTCATTCATTACCCACTCACCCGCACCCGGAATACTGAATGGCCCCCAGTGAATAAATAATCCAAATTTGGCATCAGCAAACCATTCTCTTGCTTTAATATTTTCAGGTGTAGGTACGTAACTGCTATCCTGGGCAATACTGCAGCACTGCAAAAAACTTAAAACAAATAAAAGCAACCCTATTTTTTTCATATACAACAAATGACTTTATAACAGTTATAATCTTTTCAATGCATAAAAATTTATTGCACGTGCTATCTATTACTACTACAAGATTTTAAAATAACTAACACAATCGGTTAATCATTATAATATAGGCGTTATTTTAAAACTGTATTGGTAATTCTTATATGGCAACCGGTATTGTTCCAACGGCCAGGTGCCCCAACTATTGATACCTCCCAAACCCATCTGCCGGTAATCTATATGCAGTTGTGTTTGCCTGCGTGGCTTCAGTTCTCCCGAATGCCGCTGGTGTTTTAAATCGCCATCATCCAGATCGTTATCATAAAAATGCAGGGCACTCATACTTAACAGCGAATCGGATTGTATCCTCAATCCTTTACCTTCATTATTGCGGATTTCAAACCACCGGATGCCGGTTTTATTGCCGTTTTCCTGAGGCCGTATGTATGGATAAAATTGCGCTGAAACTGTTTGCTTGTATCTACCAACCGGCGCACTGTAATTTCGATCCTGGTAATTTTCTTCCGGCCCGCGGCCATAATATTGAATGGTTTCGAAACCCTCCGGTAAGATCCAGTTCATTCCAAACCGCGGCAGCATGGGTACCGTAATAGCATTGTTTGCCTGCAGTTGCTGGTTGATGGTCATCTCTCCATTTGCATTTATGGTATATTCAAGCGTCAGCTTTGCAGCAACCAGCGGAAGCTGATAGATGGCATTTACTTTTACGAGGTTATTATCCGTTGAAGTTTTAAAGCTAATAAGCTGTGGCTCCTGCTGCGCCTGCTTCCAGGGCTTTAACCTTAACTGCAAACCGGCACCCATATCATTATCCGTAGGCGCACGCCAATATGCCGGGATGAGATTTTCGCCTGCTTCCATAAAGCTGATGCCATTAATTACATATTGATTTAAGAAACCTGTTTTTTTATCAAAACTAATATGGGTATTAGCTGCAGAAATCTGGTATTGCAGATCGGTTTCATTTACGGTTAAATTACCGGTTGCCTGTATGCCAGATTGAGCCTTATACGTACCCGAAACAGGAAGTTGTTCCTGTGCTACAATATGGTCCTTTTCGAGTAATGGATTTTGCTCTTTTAATTTATAGGTAATATTTAAAAACACCTCTCCTGTATCCGGAATTTGTAAAGGAAGGGTAATTTCTTTTGTAGCCTGCGGAAGCACATTTATATCCGCTACCGTACCGGATTGCTTTTCCTCGCCATCCGCTACTATCTGCCACTCCAATTTTACATCCGATAGGTCTTTAAAAAAATTTTCATTATATACCGATACCACATTTTTACCCACCAGCTTTGTATGAATATTTTGATAGACTTTCTTCATTTCCCACGCTTCAGGGTTGGGCTGGCGGTTAGGATAAAACACGCCGTTATCATTAAAGTTGTTATCACTGGGCACATCCTTCGGGCCATAATCGCCGCCATAGGTATATATCGTATCGCCCTTGTCGGTTACTTTCAATAACCCCTGGTCTACAAAATCCCAGATATAGCCACCCTGAAAGTCTTTTTTATTTTCCCGGATGATGTTCCAGTAGTCTTTAAAATTTCCTAAAGAATTTCCCATCGCATGTGCATATTCCACCATAATAAACGGACGCGCCGGATCCGGATTTTTTTTAGCATAAGTCAACAATTCATCGGGGCCTGGATACATCGGGTTGATGATATCCGTATTAAATTCTGCCTCGATGCCGTGCACCGCCGGCTCGTACTGCACCGGCCGCGTATCTCTTTGTTTTAACCACATATAACATTCATAAAAGTTATACCCGTTGCCGGCTTCGTTTCCCAGGCTCCAGCAAATAATAGATGGATGGTTTTTATCCCGTTCCACCATGCGCTTCAGCCGTATTAAATGTGCGTCCTTCCACGAAGGATTATTAGCCAGCGTTCTTGTAAGGTCGAACCCCATTCCATGCGATTCAATATTGGCTTCATCCACTACATAAATTCCGTATTCATCACATAGCTGGTACCAGTATTCATCATTAGGATAATGAGAAGTACGCACCGCGTTAATATTAAATGCTTTCATCAATTTAATATCCTGCAGCATGGCTTCTTTCGATATGGTCTGCCCGGTTATTGGATCAGTTTCATGGCGGTTAATACCTTTAATTAAAACCGGCTTGCCATTTACCATCAAGTGCCCGTTTTTAATTTCCGATTTGCGGATGCCGATACGTTGCGGAATTACTTCTAACACCTTACCACTATTATTTTTTAAAGTAATGAGTACCTGGTAAAGATTCGGGGTTTCGGCTGTCCATAACTTCGGCTGTGAAAGAGGAATATGAATGTTTTTCTCTATGGTATTTTTAAACGGAATGTCTATTTGTTTCACCAGGTTCTTCCCATCTGATATAGTGACGGAAGCCGTTACAGCTGCAGGTTTGCTAAGTTTAAAGGTACCATCCAAAGTGGCGTTGGTATAATTGGCATCCAGTACAGGTGTTAATTGAAAATCGGATATATGTACCGGGTTGCGGGCTACAATATAGCACTCCCGCATAATGCCGCCCATGCGCCAAAAGTCCTGCCCTTCCAGGTAGGTGCCATCGCACCACCGCATGACCTTAAGAGCTATTAAATTTTTACCTGGTTTTACAAAAGAAGTAATATCAAATTCGGAAGGCAGTTTGCTGTCCTCGCCATAGCCTACGTACCGGCCATTAACCCATACGGAAAGGTTGGATTTGGCAGAACCAATATGCAATACCAACTGCTTGCCTTTTTGATTGTTGCCTACGGTGATTTCTTTTCGGTAAACACCCGTAGGATCATAGCTTAAAGGAACCATCGGCGGGTTGGGCTTCATGATGTTCTGAAACTCATATCCGATATTGACGTAAATCGGGTAACCATAACCGTTAACCTCCCAGGTGGCGGGAATTTTAAAATGATCCCACTGGCTGTCGTCAAAGCTGGTGGCCTCAAAATTTTTAGGAAGGTCGTCGGGCTTTTCCACCCACTTAAATTTCCAGTCGCCATTTAGATCAATATAATTGGCCGATTGTTTCCAATCATTTTTATCGGCCAGCTTTTCATTTTCATACACGTAATAGGAAGCATGCATTGGCAAGCGGTTTTCTTCGCTTTTCTTTTCGTCAAGCCAATAAGGTTGCTGCGCTTTTGCTATGGTGCATACTAGAATAAATGGTATAAAAAACGATTTTAAAGATGGCATAACTCTTTGTTTTGTTCTGGTAATTCAGGTTTAAATGATTGATAAGAAAAAATCGGAATACTAATATTATTTAAGGAGCGCCGGGTTCCATTCGTTCGTCCATTTTATTTTTACCTGGTTATCTGCCACCTGCAATGGCAGCCATATATACCTGGAACTTGGAAGATCCGATTTGTTCCAACGATCTGCCATAAAAACAAACAATCCATTTTTTGCATCAACAGGTAATACAAAAGTGCTTTGTGCATGATAAGTAGAATCTGCATCCGGGCCGGTGCAGGGATTGCCTTTCATTTGCCATGGTCCAAGCGGCGCATCTGCCACGGCATATAAGGCTTCATTAGGCAACCAGCCTGTACACTTGGAGGTGATTAAATAATAATGATCTTGGTATTTAAAAACAGCCGGTGCTTCCCGGTTTTGGTTCTCCAGGATGCGTACATCCTGTTTAGTAGGCGACAGGTAATCATCTGATAATAGGCATACATGCATCGTAGCATTATTTTCAGAAGTATATACCAGGTAGGCCTTTTCATCATCATCTTTAAATACCGTCATATCCCTCGACATTTCACCATTTGGGCGAACGCTACCCAGGTAATGATATGGCCCGGCAGGATGATCGCTAACAGCTACGCCAGCCCTTGCAGATGCATAGTCTTTACTATCTATATGCATCCACATCACAAACTTTTGGGTCTTTTTATTATACACCACTTTGGGCCTTTCTATTACCCTTCCAATATATAAATCCTGCGTGCTGTCCGTACTTTGCGATGGCAAGGCCACTCCTTCATACTTCCAGTTCATAAGGTCTTTGGAAGCATAACAGGAAATTCCGCCTGCATTCACGCGGTAATCTTCCCAACTTTGACCCGGCACTAACCAGGTTTTACCCTTTTTAATTTCTCCAAACATATAATACGTGCCGTTGTACTGGAGTATGCCGGCCCCATGTGCATTAATCGGTTGGCCATTTACATCTGTCCAAACACCAGCTTGTGTAAATTGTTTTTTTGGCTGCTGTGCAAAAAGCAGGCAATGGGAAAAGAAAAATAAGGACAAAAAAACAAGTTCTTTTTTAGATAAATACATATGACCGGCAAGTTTGAATGAAAATAAATATTATTATGCAAACGAAGGCCTTGTTGAAATTTTTGTTTTTTTCTTTTTATTTTTAAGATAGATGGAATGCCACTATGTATAAAAAAGTCCCCTCCGGTGAGAGGGGATGAAAAAAGTATAAGGCGTTGATTAATTTAAACTCTTATTCCATCGGACAATGGACGCCTTATTTTTCATGGATTGGATCTTTTCAACAGAATGATTTGGATAATAAATGGACTTCGAAAGGATATAAGGACCAGTGGTTTTTAATAGTAAAAAGAAGTTGACTGATATTGGTTTTACTTTTGGTTTTCCCGGAATTTGGATAATTCGATTTTTGGACGATTGTTTTTCTGGATAATGAACCGGTGATCTTTGTTTGGATATTGGATAGATTGATTATTGTATCAATCAACTTCTGACACAAATGTATAGTGTTATTGCAGAGTTTGCAATTGTCAATTTGCCCTAATTTTTTCTTAGAGAAAACTCTTAATTGCATCAGTATATATCGGAAAATCCACTTTTACCATCGGAATTTGGGCGAGTTATTATTATGAGATTTAATCAGGTTGAGTCCCATCCGTATTGCCCGCTGCCTCGTTTTTTTTACTTTGTTCCAGCATTTTACCGGCGGTGCTATCACCCGCCATCATAGCCTCCAGTAACAATTGAGATCCTTTTATAAAATTTTTTTCATAGCTGCACCGGTCATAATGGCTCAGCCGTAAAACTTCTTTATTATTGGCAAAAACATATAAAAAACCGAGTGTTCTTTTTGCAGTAGTATAACCTTTATCGCTGGCCTTTTGCAATAATTCTATTGCAGTTCCACAGTCAATGTCGCTGTTATTATTTTGAAGGGCTAAATTGGCATATTGATACATGGCTTCCGGCACTTGCTGGTCGGACAGCACTTTGTAAATAGGCAGTGCGTCTTGTATATTTTTATTATCCACCAGCATCTTTGCCCGCAGCAGTTGTGCAGTGGTATCTTCCTGCTGTGGTGTAGTGGTTACCATATTGGTATGGCTGCTTTCCCATTGGTCAAGCGGCATTAAATCTTCCTTGCTTACCCACCCTTTTGAAGTTTGACCGCGGCCATTGGTATATTCCGTGTATACATAACCGTTAGAATCATCTAAAGCACTAACCGTATCACCGGATGGAACCATAAACGCATTGCGGCGGGTAGCTTCATCTGGTTCATTATGAAAATACGCTCTAGGAACCGCTACTTTATATTGACCAATAACACTGCGGGGCTTTGGCTTCGATTCTGTGTGTATAACAGGCTTGGATGGAGATTCTGCAGGCTCCGCTTTATGGGTTTTAAATAAAAAGGAATATACGATAGCGGCAACAACCATCAGCAACAGCAACGAAAGGAGTGTGCGGATAAGCCTGCTGCGAATGGAATCTTTTTTTGGAGTTTGAAGTACGATCCTGTCTTTTACATCCCGCAATTCTTTGTCTTTGCGGGCAAGGCTTACTTTTAAATTCGCGAGTTCCTGTTCCTTTGACACGGCCGCATCCTGGTATTGCTGGAGCAGGTTTTGTAATTGCTGTTTTTCCTGCGCCAGTTTTTCATTTTCCTGCTGTTGCCTGTTTAAAAGCCCGGCGCTCCTTTCATTATTTTTTACAGTAAGCGTACTGTTTAAAATAATATAGTCGTGCAGTTCCATTCCATCATTAAACCGTGCCGATGGTTTTTTCTCCAAACATTTGTAAACCATATCCAGCAGCCATTGCGGCACGTTCATTTCCCGTTCCCTTTTTTCAGCGCTCCAATAGTAAGGCAGGTTTTGCTGACGTAAGGATAATATATCCGGCGGCGTACTTTCCATATGCGCCACCATCACCATATTCCGCGCCATCTCTCCTTTATCTTTTAACGGGAAAGGAACGATACCCGCCAGCAATTCATATAATATAATACCAAAACTGTACACATCGGTTTGAAAAAGCATCACGCCTTCACTTTGCTCCGGTGCCATAAATTCAATAGCGCCCGCCTGCCGCAAACTGGTGCGTCTTTGCTCATCCGACATGATGGCCAAACCAAAGTCGAGCAACACGTAATTGCCGGTATGAATATTAAACTTTACATTATTACTTTTAATATCACCGTGCTTTACATTTACTTTATGGCAATGGGCTAACGCATTGGATAATTGTTCGGCAATTTTTATAACTTCTTTTATCGTAAAAACCGGGTCCTGCGGAAGCTTTAATAAATCTTCTACATCCGGGCCTTCTATAAACTCCATTTCTATAAATGGAAGATTACCGGTTTCCGTAATACCAGAGCTCAAAATTTTTACTACGTTCGGGTTGGGCTGCTCATTTACCTTTTTTAATTTTTCCACTTCGTTTTGAAAGTCAATAAAGTTTTTGTCATCGGCACTTTCGCTGTGGATGGGCGTTGGCAATAATTTGACCGCCGTGATGATTTCACCAATGCGCCGGCCTTTGTATACCGATCCCTGGCCGCCGGTTTTTAACGCACCCATATTTTCCAGCCCTTCCGTTATGGTAAATACCCTACCCATTGCGTAAAATTAACCTTCTGAAGTGTAACTGAATTCCAATAGGGCTGTTTCGCCTAAAATAACCTGGTCGCCGTCCTGCAACGGGTGGCCAATTTGCGTGGTTTGCAATTTTTCGAGACTGCCATCTGCCGAACGCACTTTTATTTTATTGCGGGGTGGTATGCCGCCTTCATCGGCAAATAATAAAAAGTTTCCTTCTTCATTGTTCCACTCAATATGGGCATGCTGACGACTGATGAATTTATTGCTTTCATTTTCGCTGTCGGCCGGAAATGCAATGGTGTTTACCCGGTAAAAGCCATTGGCTGCCTGCACCTTTTTTTCACGGCCGATATATATTTTTTTACTTTCGGAAGTGATTGTATAGCTTTCTTTTTCAGCCTCGCCTACCAATACTTTAATATAGGCAACTGCCGTTTTTTTGATAGAGCGTTTACGGGTTTGTATAAAAAGAGCCGCAGCAAGGTCGGGTACCTTTAAAGCATCGGCTGGCAAGGTGTTTACAAACGTGGTTTCCATCGTCCAGTTGTCGGGCAGGTCTATAGCAAAATCATCTGCAATCCTTTGTACCTCTTCTTTTTTAAAGCGGTCTTCTTCATCGAAATATACCGCCGATTCGTATACCTGTTTTTCATCATCGCCGCAGGCTATAAACAATTGGATTCCTTTGATATTAGCACCTTCCCCACCTTCTGCCTTGCCTAATTGTTCTTTAATAAACTGAAGCAGTTTACTGCGCACCTGCTTTACA
>JAICHT010000152.1 GCA_025924755.1 Chitinophagaceae bacterium
ATCAACTGGCTAAAGATTCAAGCCAGACTATAGGAGATAAAATCCGTAAAATTAATATCGTGTTGCACAGCAATACTACACTGGCAAACGGCTATGTAGGTCTGGCACCATTTAGAAGCGAATATTATTTAATTCCCGGCGGTAATATTTTTGAATTTGGCAACCTGCCCTGGTACGAACAATTGGCAGTGCATGAATACCGGCATGTGCAGCAATACAGTAATTTTAATAACGGCATCAGCAAAGTCTTCAGTTATCTTTTTGGTGAGCAAGGGCAGGACCTGGGCAATTCTTTGTCTATACCCGACTGGTTTTTTGAAGGAGATGCAGTACATAACGAAACAGCGATGACGGGCCAGGGCAGGGGAAGGCTTTCATACTTCTTACAGCAGTATAGCAGCTTGTGGATCGATAATAAAAATTATAGTTGGATGAAGCTGCGCAATGGATCTTTAAAAGATTTTGTACCCAATCATTATTACCTGGGCTATTTATTAGTTAATTATGGATACCTGAAATATGGCCCGCATTTTTGGGAAAGCGTTACGCAAGATGCAAGTGCTTTTAAGGGACTGTTTTATCCTTTTCAACGGGCCATTAAAAAGTATACGGGTATTGATTTTAAAACGTTCCGTCAGAATGCATTTGCCTATTATCAAAGTCAATTACAGTTAAGGAATCCTGTAAAAAAATATTCAACAAAGGTTTACACCAATTTTTACTTTCCGCAATATGTAAATGCAGACTCCATATTATATCTGAAAACAAGTTACAGACAACTTCCTTATTTTATAATTTGGGATAAAGCAGGAGAACACAAAATAAAATTAAAAAGTATCGGCTCTGAGGAATGGTTTAGTTATAAAAGAGGAATGATTGCGTATACGGCTTTTAGTACTGATGCAAGGTGGGCTCTGAAAAATTTCAGTGATATTGTTTTACTGAATATACACACCAAAAAGGAAAGAAAACTGACTAAAAACGGAAAATATTTTACACCTGATTTATCGCCGGATGGCAGTACGATTATTTGTGTTTCCATCAATGATTCTTTGCAAACCGAACTTCATTTAATTGATGTGGCTACGGGCACCCTTATGCGAAAAATAAAAGCAGCATCTAATGAATTTTACAGCAATCCTCATTTCATCAATTCAAATACTATAGTGACAGGAGTGCGATCGGATAATGGTACTATCACCTTGCGTAAGATGGATGTTATGAGCAATCAGCAAGAAACAATATTAGCACCAACGCCAAATACTATTGGCTTTCCTACGGTGCAAAATGATACTGTATATTTTACCGCTTCCTTCGCTGCCAACGATGAGTTGTATGCATTGCCATTAAATAGTAAAAAAGTATATAAGCTAACTACTGGTTACACCGGCAATTATTTTGTAAATGCATATCAGGATACTTTAGTATGGTCAAAATTTACCAGTAGCGGCTATCAAATACAAAAAGTAGCAAAAGCCGATTTGCTATGGAAAGAGGTAGCGGCAACTCAGTGGCAACAGCAGGAAAGTTTGTACAAAGTAGCTGGTGAAAACAAACAGTTTATCCATATGACTGATAGAAGATTTCCGGTTACCAAATATGCAAAAAGCACTCATTTGTTCAACTTTCATAGCTGGCAGCCCGGCTACTCATCACCTGAATTTTCTGCGAGCATCTTCAGCAATAATATTTTAAACACTTTCAGCAATGAGGTATATTATACCTATAACCAAAATGAAAAATCCAATGCTGTTGGTTTCCGTAGCTTTTATGGCGGCTGGTTTCCGGTGCTGAATACCGGTGTTGAGTATAAATATAACAGGCACATTTACAATGGCAGTAAAACCTATTATTTTAACCAATATGAAATACGGGGCGGGTATTATATACCCCTTAATTTTTCGAGCGGACGAACCTACAAAAGCCTGAATTTTGGGTCGGATTATGTATATAATCAATTATCGCCCACTGGCGCTTCAAAAAATATTTTAATCGGACGAAACATTAGTTATCTCCAACATTATGTAAGCTGGCTGCATCAATTACCCCTTGCTGTTGAAAACATTTATCCAAGGTTAGGGTATACGGCCTATATACAGTACAGCCACAAATTAAAAGAAAAAGGTTGCCAATTTTATGGAAACGGAACGGTTTATTTACCGGCATTTTGGGAAAACCATAGTATTGTAATTTCCGGGAGATTTCAGCAAACAGATACAGGCAATATCGTGTTCAGCAATAATTTTAATAACTCCAGAGGATATGCTGATTATTATCTTTTTAAAATGATGCGGGCTTCTTTTAATTACCATTTTCCGTTGGCGTATCCCGACTGGGGATTTGGCAATATCCTTTATTTCATGCGTATCAGAGCCAATATATTTTATGACTATACAAAAGGATATTTAAAAAGCAGTACCCAAAGCAGAAATTTCAGAAGCACCGGCACCGAAGTATACTTTGATACCAAATGGTGGAATGAACTGCCGGTAACCTTTGGCCTTCGATACAGCTACCTATTGGATAAAGGTTTAACCGGCGCTACCAACAGGTATGTATTTGATTTGGTACTTCCTGTGAATTTAATTCCCTAATAAGAATAGTACTAAAACTAATAAAAGCAAAAACTTATAATAAGGCCAGGCTTTCTTCAATAGTTTTAATTTTCTCCTCGGCATCTTTTTTCTTTTTTTGTTCTAATGCTATCACTTCTGCTTTTGCATTTTGTATAAAACGCTCATTGCCCAGTTTTTTTTCTACTGATATTAAAAACCCTTTCAAATGCTCCAGGTCTTTTTCTAATTGATTTCTTTGTGCAGCGGTATCTACCTTTTTTTCTGCCTCTATATAAAACTTATCCTTACCTACCACTACCGTTATAGTATTTGGAACTGCATCTTCAGTAATCGCAAGCGTTGCTGCATTTACCTGCTTAAGCAGCAAGGGTTCTATTGTTTTATATGCAGTTTTATTTTGCGTTTGCACATAAAGCTGTATAATTTCTTTTGGTTTAATTTGATTTTTATTACGGGCATCCCGCAACGAAGTAATTACTTCTTTAAGCTGCGCACCAAGCACTAATGAATCGATATCAATAGATGGCGTGGCTTGTGTTTGGCCTTTATTAAAACTTTCAAGTTGTAAAACGGCCAAATCATCACCATCTTTTCTGTCTTTTAGCTGGTGATAAATTTCTTCGGTTATGAACGGCATAAAAGGATGCAGTAATGCCACTAATTCACTGAAAAAACCGATGGTTTTTGTATAAACCTCATGACTGATATTTTGTTCGAATGCAGGTTTTACCCACTCTAAATACCAACTGCAGAAGTCGTCCCATATTAAAGAATATATAGTTTTTAATGCTTCGCTTAATTTAAAATTCTGATATTGATCTTCCACCTGCGTCTTCACTTCCTTCAGCCGGTTTTCAAACCATTGCACGGCAAAGTTTTTAGTATGGATTTGACTGGCGGAAGTATCTTGTCTTTCTTCCCACATCTTTACCAGTTTCAATGCATTCCAGAGCTTATTATTAAAGCTTCGTCCCTGATCGCAGCTGCTGTCATCAAACAATAAATCATTACCTGCAGGCGCAGAAATCAGAATACCAAAACGCACAGCGTCTGCACCAAAACGATCAATTAATTCCAGCAAGTCGGGTGAATTACCAAGGCTTTTACTCATTTTACGGCCCTGCTTATCCCGAACCATACCGGTGAAATATACATCCTTAAAAGGTGCTACATTTTTGTATTCCATACCCGCCATAATCATACGGGCTACCCAAAAGAAAATAATATCCTGGCCGGTTACCAATACGGAAGTAGGGTAGTAGTAGTTGATATCGGGATTACCCGGTTTTGTAATACCGTTAAACACTTCCATAGGCCACAGCCATGAAGAGAACCATGTGTCCAGCACATCTTCGTCCTGGGTAAGTTGTAAACTATTATTACCACCCGGTTGTCCGTTGACCATCAACCATTGGTGCACCGCTTCTTCTTTTGTTTCTGCAACAAATAGATTTCCTTTTTCATCATACCAAGCCGGTATGCGCTGGCCCCACCAAAGCTGCCGGCTGATGCACCAGTCTTTTACATTTTCGAGCCAATATTTATAGGTGGCAATAAAGCGCTCTTCGGGATGAATCTTTACCTCGCCGCTTGCTACTGCTTCCAGTGCCTTGCCTGCTAAATTCTTCATTTTTAAAAACCACTGGGTAGAAATGCGGGGCTCTACTACTGCGTTTGTACGCTGCGAAAAACCTAAACGGGTTTCATATACTTCTTCTTTTATTAATGAGCCTTCAGCAGCAAGTTTTTCTATTATTTTCTTCCGGGCTTCAAAGCGATCTATACCAACAAATACCTTCGCTGCTGTACTTAAGGTTCCGTCGTCATTTAAGGTATCTACAATTGGCAAGTTGTGCTTAAGGCCTAAATTGTAATCATTAATGTCATGTGCGGGAGTTACTTTTAACGCTCCTGTTCCAAAAGCGGGATCTACATATTCATCAAAAATTACCGGCACTTCGCGGTTTACTAACGGAACAATTATTTTCTTGCCTTTCAAAAATGCATAACGTGCATCATTAGGGTTTACACAAATGGCGGTATCACCCATTATAGTTTCGGGACGCTGTGTGGCAATAACAATATAGTCGTTGTCTGTATTACCCTCACCTGTTGTCTGTCCACTTTCATCTACTACTTTATACTTCACATAATACAACTTACCCTGTATAGTTTTATATTCTACTTCTTCGTCGCTCAGGGCCGTTTTTGCTTGTGGGTCCCAATTAATCATCCGGGCCCCGCGGTAGATCATTCCCTTATTATATAAATCAACAAATACTTTTATAACTGCTTCATAATAATGATCATCCATGGTGAAAGTGGTACGACTCCAGTCGACACTGCAACCCAGCTTTTTTATCTGGTGATAAATTATACCTCCATATTTTTCTTTCCATTCAAACGCATGCTTTAAAAAAGTATCACGGGAGAGTTGTTGTTTTGATATTCCTTTTTCTTTTTCTAAAAACTGCACCACCTTAGCTTCGGTGGCAATAGAAGCATGATCACTGCCCGGCACCCAGCAGGCATTAAACCCACTCATACGGGCCTTCCGTACCAGCACATCCTGAACGGTTTCATTTAAGGTATGACCCATATGCAATACGCCGGTCACATTGGGTGGAGGAATAACGATTGTAAATGGTTTCCGCTCATCGGGTGTGCTATTAAAATAGCCTTTGTCCATCCAATGTTGATACCATATACTTTCTACTGACTGCGGTTCAAAATTCTTTGAAAGAGGTGTACTCATGCTTTAAAGATAAAAGGTGTGCAAATTTACTTAATCTGCACACCTTTATAAAAGCATCATCTAAAATTAAAAAATATCTTTTATTGAATTTCTTTACAAATAAATGTTTTTCCTTCCTGTACGGTAGTTATAGCCTCCAGCATTTCTTCTCGGGTGGAATTTTTTGTAACATAGCCTTTGGCGCCAAGTTGCATAATAGTACGTACATACGATAGCTGGTTATTAATAGAAACTCCAATAATTTTGATATCAGGATTATCTTTTACTATTTCCCTGGTTGCTTCAAAGCCATTGATTGGCGACATATTGATATCCATCATCATTACGTCGGGCTTTAAATTTTTGGCGCAGGCAATAGCCTCGGCACCCGAAGCGCATTCTGCAATAACCTTTATGCGGCTGTCGCTTTCTAATAACATCTTCCAGGTTTCCCGCATTAATTTATGGTCGTCTACCAGCACAAGTTTGATTGGGTCATTTGCAGTCATAAGCAGAATCGCCATAAAAATAACCTGCCGGCACTACCTTATCAACCACAATGGTAAAGGATGGCTTGTTGCCAAGCGCTACATCTTTTGATCCATTTATTCTTCTTAATACTACAGAGCGCTTACTAAAGTATTTTTACGATTTTTTTGTTCGTAAAAGTACTGAATATTAAATCAATTTTCAAAATCCAACTGGCTGTTATTTATAAAATTGACTAATGCTGCGGCGTTCTTCAGGTTTAATTTTTTTAAAACGTTGTAGCGGTGCACTTCCACTGTTTTTACGGAGATATTTAAGGCGTCTGCAATTTCTTTAGAGGAGTTGCCTTTTTTGATATAGGCTATGATTTCTATTTCGCGTTGAGAGAGAGAATTTAAGCCGGTTTGCGGATCATCGCCGCTAATAACCTGCTCTGATAAAATATTTTTTATTTCATCACAGATGTATTTTTTACCACTTTGTATCTCCAGAATGGCTTTGAACATTTCTTCCCTTGAAGAGTTTTTGGTTACATAACCCATAGCGCCTTTCTGTATCATTTTGCGGGCATATGTAGGTTGTGTATGAAGTGAAACGCCCAGAATTTTGGTGCCCGGAGAGTATTTTCTGATTTGTTGGGTGGCTTCTATACCGTTGATACCGGGAAGGTTGATGTCCATAATCACGATATTCGGACGTAAGCTTTTTGCTTTATCAACGGCTTCTTCGCCAGTACCGCTTTCAGCTACTACAGAAAAACGGGCATCGCTGTTAAAAATGTAGCTCCAGGTTTCTCTAACAAGGGTATGGTCATCGGCGATTAAGATGGTAATCTTTTCCATGAATAAATTTGGATTTTACAAAATATTAAGAACAATAGTAATGCTTAATTTTCAACTATACAAGCGGCTTTTAACTTAATTCTTCAATCTTCTGCCAGTCTAGAGTCAATAAAAATCCAACACGCTTCTTATATCACCAGTACGAATCTTAAGAAAGATTTAACCTTTAAATCAGCTTGCAATATAGGTAATACTTTTTATCGATTATAGCGTTTGAAATAAATTTTATTTTACCATTTCAAAAAATTTTTAAAAAGGTACCTCTGGCAAATAAGTATGAATTACAGTATCGTATTGCTATCACGAAACTGCACATAAAAAATAGAGAAGTTTGCTTTTTTGTAAATACATTCATTCAAAATTCTTTTGGATGGAACGGAGTATAACCAGTTGGTACAGCCAGCGTTTAGAAAAAGATATGCCTATAATTTCTTACGGCCACTATGGATTTTCATTATTGCTGGTACCTACGGCCGGGGCCGATTTTTTAGAATATGAACGCTTTCGGCTGATACATGAGTTAACACCATTTATAGAGGAAGGTAAAATAAAGGTTTTCTCGATAAATAGTATCAACAACGATAGCTGGATGAACTATGTGGCACATCCGAAGCATAAAACGTATATGCACCAGCAATATAATAATTATGTGTATGATGAAGTGATTCCTTTTATTAAAATGCATACCAGCTTTGATACTCCTATTATAATTTGTGGTGCATCATTGGGAGCTTTACATAGTATGAACCTCTTTTTAAAAAGACCCGATCTGATAAATGGTGTAATTGCCATGAGCGGTGTATATGATTTAACGGAGTATACAAGGGGGCATTACGATGAGGATGTATATTACAACAGCCCGCAGCATTATATGCCGAACCTAACGAACCACGACATATTACAGCAAATACGGCGCAGCGAACATATACACATTTTTACAGGGAGCGGTGCTTTTGAAGATCCGAATGCCAGCCGCAGCTTTGCAGGCATTTTGTATAGCAAGGGAATCAATTACGAATTGGATGTGTGGGGACAGGAATGGCCACATGACTGGCAAACGTGGCGGGCCGTATTGCCATATTACATTGGCAGCCGGTTTTAATTATACCATCACTGTTTCTATAGTAGCGCCAATGCCGCGGTCTGTAATAGCATCGCACATCGGTTTTAAATCATCAAAAGAACCTTGCTTTACAGCATATTTGCCTTTATAGTGTATGAGAAAAGCACATTGTTCTGCCTGCTCTACACTATGCTGGCAGATTTCAACCAACGTTTCAATAACCCATTCAAATGTGTTTACTTCATCGTTCCATACTATTAAGCTATAAGGTTGTTGAACGTCTACCAGTTCCTCCACGGCTTCCGACTCATATGTTTTATTCGCAGTATTCATCATTGCAAAAGTAAAAAATTAAGAATTACAGGTTAATTATTTATAATATTTTGTCATTTTATTAGACACAGGCGAAGAATACAATACCTGTTTTTGAAAATTTTCGAAGTTATATTTAATACGCTTGGCTACAACATAACAGGAATGAGGCACAAGATTTAATGATGATAAACGAATGGACATTACTTTTATTTCTGATACACATAACAAACATGCTTTTTTTAGCAAGGG
>JAICHT010000153.1 GCA_025924755.1 Chitinophagaceae bacterium
TGTTATAATATTGTGGATATGGAAGATGCGCAGCGGCTGGGCATATTAACACGCCAGGAAGTGGAGACCTGTTTCATGGATGTAATAAAAAACATTAATCGTCCAGGAGAAGCTGCTGATAAAATTGTGAAAAGCTATAGGGCTATTACAGATCAAAATGAAGGCATTGCTTTTTTAAGGGCAAAAGTGATAAATATTCTGGCGCTGCAATGCACGGATGTTTTTTTGAGTAATCAGGCAGCCATTTTAGATGGTACTTTTAACGATACGCTGATCGACAATATTGAAAACACCTTCGGCGCTCTGCAAACGGTAAAGGATATATCGGCTAAAAGAATTTACAATCATAACACGGTAATGCAAATAGAGATCGCGGGATTTAATGTAATGTCAGAGCTTTTGCAATTGTTTGTTCCGGCACTGCTTAAAGAAAAGCCTTCGCATAAAGAAGAAAAAATTTTAAAGTTGTTTCCATACCAGTTTACCGAATTTGAACAAACCAATAGCATGTATGAAAAAGTAATGAGTGCGCTTGACTTCTTATCAGGTATGACCGATACGTTTGCTACAGAACTGTACCGGCGGCTAAAAGGAATTGTTATACCGCAGCATGGTTAACATAAGTCCTTTCTAATGGGTTTCACAACCCTTTTATATTGATGAAACAAGCAAATGATTGCTACTTATGACAGGTTATCAAAACCAGTTAAATTTTGCTATTTCTCCTCTGTATTGTTTTCATTAGCCCCATTGGTTTACCGTACAGCTTGAAGTTCTTGAAAAGAATGATTAACTTAATAAGCATAAATCTACTCTTATGCAACAACATACTATATCCCGGGCAGCCATTTATATATTGTCTATAGTAATGATTGTATTTGGCATATATCATTTTTTGCATCCCCAAAATATGCTCAATTATGTTCCTGCCTTTATTCCTGGCGGCATTCTTTGGGTGTATGTGGTGGGCATTGCATTTATATTAGCGGCACTCGCTTTCATTGTAAACCGGCAGGTAAAGCTTGCAGCTTATTTATTAGCGGCATTGCTTTTTATATTTGTGCTCACTATTCATTTGCCTAATTTTTTAAATTCCGGCGATAAAGAAATGCAGCAATTGGCTTTTGTAAGTTTGTTGAAAGATGCGGCTTTGGCGGCTTTTGCATTGCATATTGCCAGTAACGCAAAAACGGTAGGATAATAGCACACTAAGAATCAGAAATCTTTTAGTGACTCGCTTTATTTAACAGCTTTCATGCGGTAGTAAGAGCGTATTGCCTTCAGGAAGCGTTAGAATATGCGTGGGTTGTGCATCACACGCATGCGAAGCAGGCACTGGAAGCGATATTAAAAATAGGCAGCTACGATATTTGCTCAGCGATTCGATATTATCGTGTGCAATCTTAAGAAGATATAACAGATATGAGTAAATTTACACCTTATGTTCATGGAACAAACAATGCGTTGGTACGGACCTTCCGATCCGGTTAGCTTAGCAGATATCAGGCAGGCAGGATGCACAGGAGTAGTTACCGCCTTGCACCATATTCCCGTAGGTGAAGTATGGCCAATAGAAGAAATAAATAAGCGAAAACTGGAAGTGGAAACTGCCGGTATGACCTGGACGGTTATTGAAAGCCTGCCCGTGCATGAGGACATTAAAAAACGAACCGAGTACTATCAGCAGTATATAGAAAATTACAAGCAAAGCTTACAAAATATAGCAGCATGCGGCTTAAAGGTAGTTACATATAATTTTATGCCGATACTGGATTGGATGCGTACTGATATTTTCTTTACCATGGCTGATGGCAGCAAAGCCCTTCGTTTTGAAAAGTCGGCATTTATAGCTTTTGATTTGTTTTTATTAAAACGGCCGGGTGCAGAAAAAGACTATACGGATGAAGAAATCAGCAAGGCAAAACAACGGCTGGGGAATATGCAGGAAACCGAAAAAGAAACGCTTTTTCGAAATGCATTATTGGGCTTGCCAGGTAGCGAAGAACGCTTTACAGAAGATCAGATATTAGCAGCCTTAAAAACCTACGAAGGCATTGATGCCAAAAAATTAAAAGAACATCTTTTTTATTTTTTAAAACAGGTAGTTCCGGTAGCAGAAGCCGCCGGTTTAAAACTAGCCATTCATCCCGATGATCCTCCATATCCCATATTAGGATTGCCACGCATTGTAAGTACAGAGCAGGATGCAACCGAACTATTAGCTGCCGCACCATCGCCGGCAAACGGGCTTTGCTTTTGCACCGGCTCTTATGGCGTCCGTAAAGACAACGATCTAACAGGCATGGTTAAACGATTAGGAGATTCCATTCACTTTCTTCACCTGCGCAGCACCAAAAGTGATGCTGATGGTAATTTTTACGAAGCCGATCATTTGCAGGGCGACGTGGATATGTATGACGTAGTTAAAGAAATAGTATTGCTTATGAAACGCAGGGGAGTGGCTATACCCATGCGGCCCGACCACGGCCACCAAATGTTAGATGATCTGGCAAAAAAAACCTATCCCGGGTATAGTGCAATAGGCCGGCTTCGTGGGTTAGCAGAATTAAGAGGCCTGGAGTTGGGTATACAAAGAAGCATTCCTTAAAATATCAAATTGTTAATTAACGACAGGTAATCGCCGTTCACGGAATTTTCTTCTTTTAAATACCTAATTCTTGCTATTTTTCCTATATTGAAAAAGTATGTGTTCATAGCTTTGCTCATTTTATCGTTCCGTACTATTTTATTTAGTCAGGATGTAAATGGTATATGGAAGGGCACACTTACTATGACCGGCGGTTGCTTCCCCGTTAACTACATCGAGTTGCAAATTCATATCAACGGCGAGGGCGTTACCGGCGACTCTTATCATTACCTCGACATCAATAATTATGTGAAAAAAAATTTTGATGGTACCTACAATGCATCAGCAAAAAAAGTTTATATAAGGGAAGCTGAAGTCACTACTTTCCAAATACCGGTAACCTGCACCGTATGTATAAAAAATTACAATCTTTATTATAGCAGCAATGGCAAACAGGAAACACTGAGCGGAAGCTGGACCGGTAAAGTGATGAATACCGATATTGATTGCCAGCCGGGCCAGATTGTATTAACCCGCGTAAAAGAATCAGCTTTTAAAGAAATACCGGAAATAAAAGTGGACACGGGGAAAATACGGCTGGACTTTTATGACAATGGTGAAATTGATGGCGATTCCATAACCGTTTTGGTGAATAAAAAAGTGGTGCTTTCACATCAAAGGCTTACTGCTAAGCCCATCACCTCTTATATCAATATGGACCTGAACAGCCCTTTTCAGGAAGTAGAAATGGTGGCTGAAAACCTAGGGACGATTCCACCAAATACCGCACTGCTTATTATTACCGCCGGGAAAAAGAGATATGAGTTGTTTTTATCATCAACCGAAACCAAAAGTGCCAGGGTGCGGTTTGTATATGATAAAAAGGAGTGAAGGATTTCCGCTATTTCATTCAAGTAGATGATATTCTTAGTACTGCCATTCAAAAAGCAAGAGGGAATCTGTGCATAATAGAATCATCTTCTTCCTAAGTGGGAATGAAAGAACTATTTGACTACCATACAATTAAGTGCTAACCCCCTGTTTTATACAGTAACATGCTTTATGCAAAATGGTATTTTAAAAAGTAGTTTTGTAAAACATCTACAATTGTAAAATAGCAGGAGCAGTCATAGTGGCACAATTCTTTTTATATACATTATATATCCTTACGGATTTTTAGAACTTTTTGCATGCAATCAGAGCCTAAGTTTATAGTAGTGGTAGGAACTTCTGCCGGTGGTATCAATGCTTTGTCCGAATTAGTAGCACAATTAACGCCTGATATGGACGCTGCTTTTTTTATAGTCATGCATTTATCCCGGAAAGGGATCACCAATTTTTTAGTGCACCAGTTACAAAGGTTCACCTCCCTGCCATGTATGTCGGGCAGCCAGAATGAGCCTATAAAAAAAGGAACGGTTTACGTGGCAACGCCTGATGAACATATGCTGCTTGCAGAAGGGAAAATTATTTTAGGGAAAGGCCCTGCCGAAAACCGATGGCGGCCATCCATTAATAATTTATTTCGTTCAGCTGCATCTGTTTATAGTAGCCGGGTGATTGGTATTATATTAACCGGGTATTTAGATGATGGGACCCAAGGCATGGCAGCCATCAGGCGCAGTGGTGGGGTGTGCATTGTGCAAGACCCGAATGAGGCAGAATATCCCGATATGCCGCTTTCGGTTTTGAACATCATGGAAGTGGATTATTGTGTGCCGCTATCCGGTATGGGCAATATTATAGAGGATATAACCCAAAAACCAGAACCGCAAAAAAGCGATGTACCCCCAGATATTTTGGCTGAAGCTGATATTGACAGGCGGGTTTCTACCAGTATTGCCGGCTTAACGTTATTTGAAAAGTCGATTTATAATTGCCCCGATTGCGGCGGCGGCCTATGGATTACTCAAAAAGACTATCCTACGCATTACCGTTGTCATGTAGGCCACTCATATTCCGAAAAAGATTTGCTAATCAGACAAAATGAGGCCATAGAAAACACCTTATGGATGGCTATGCGCCTGATGGAAGAACGAAAGAGCCTGTTGACGAGGCTATATGAAAACGAGAATAAAAAAGGACTTAAAAATTCGGCACGGCTACATTCAGAACAAGCCAATGAACTCAACAACCATATCGATAACTTAAAGAAAATTCTTTTTACACAACCGTCCGCAGATTAACTTTGCTTCTCGGGTAATATTACCGTAAACACCGTTCCTTTACCTTCTTCTGACTGGGCGTAAATACTGCCGTTATGGTTATCGGCAATTTTGCGGCAAAGCGCCAGACCTATACCGGTACCGCTATATTTTGAACGTTCGTGCAGGCGCTGAAACAACGTAAATATCTGTTCGGCATACGACTGTTGAAAGCCAATACCATTATCCTTAACTATAATTTTATAATAAGTATTGTTCCGACTGAACCGTTCGTTCTGCATTTTTTCTTCATCAGTCAGCTTCGTGCAGGAAATCTCGATAACCGGCTTTTCCACTTCGCTGCTAAACTTCAGCGCATTACTCAACAGGTTATGAAGCAACTGCCGCATCTGTACTGCATTGGCCTCTATTGTGCACAACGGCCCGCAGGTCACCTTTGCTTCTTTTTCCCTGATCATTTCTTCAAAGTCGGCAAGCAAATCTTTCGCGAGTTCGGTAAGATCAACTTTGTCAAATGTTTTATTGGATTGGGAAATACGCGAAAAGTTCAGTAGGTCGTCTATTAACTGTGTCATGCGGTGCGCAGACGCTGTAATCTTCTTTAGATAGAGTTTTGTTGCATCCGGCAGGTTTTCGTCGGCATTTTTCTGCAGCAGGTCGGAGAAGGTTTGAATTTTTCGCAACGGTTCCTGCAGGTCGTGTGAAGCTACATAGGCAAATTCTTCCAGTTCTTTATTGGAGCGCTTTAAGTTGCTATTGGCATCCTGCCATTCGCGGGTGCGTTCTGCTACCCGTTTTTCCAGTTCGTCGGTTACCATCCGCTTATCATGAATATCCGAACACGAGCCGGTAAAGCCCGAAAACTCATTGTGGGGGTTGTATGTAGGTACGGCATTACATAATACCCAGCGGTATTCACCATCATACCGCCTCATACGGTACTCTATTTGAAACGGCGTTTTCTTATCAAAGTTATTCCGGTATATATCCAGGTAAATGCCTACATCGTCTTTATGAATATTTTCCAGCCATCCGTTATTGATTTCCTGCTTCAGGCTACGCCCGGTAAATGCCAGCCAGCTTTTATTTAAATAGGTATATTGTTTTTCGGTTCCGGCTACCCATATCATGGCAGGTACGTTATCAGTAATACTGCGCAGCCAGGCTTCCCGTTCGGCTATCAGCCGCTGGTTTAAACGGTGTTCGGTAATATCTTCTATGGCAACCAATATCAATTGCTGGTTGTAAACTTTTTGAATGACCTGGCGGGCATTGATCAATAAAAATTTTTCGCCTCTATTCGGAAATGTATGGTTAATTTCAATATCGGTCACCATATGGTTATTATGCACTACAGAGATTAATATCTCCCGAAGTTTGGGAATATTCCACTGGTTATCGCCAATTTCAAAAAGGTAATGGCCTGTCACCTCTTTCTCATTTAAACCAAAGGTTTTGTAAAAGGCTCCGTTGGCCGACTTTATCCGGAATTCTTTATCCAATACCAAGGCCGCTTCCCGAATGGTGGTGATCATGGCTTCAGTATATTCCTGCGATTCTGCCAGTTGTTCGTTTCTGATTAATAACTCCTGGTTGATGGTCATTAATTCTTCGTTGGTAGATTCTATTTCTTCTTTGGATGTTTCCAGCTCTTCATTAATGCTTTGCAGCTCTTCATTGCTGGATACAATTTCTTCATTAGACGACTGCAATTCTTCATGGGCAGCTTCATGCTCCTGCAGCATGGTTTGCAATTCTTCCCGCAGTTCTGCTATCTCCGCCTCTAGTTGTTTGTGCTGCTGGTCTTTGGTAGGCGTTTGCGGATCAAAGGTTTCCAGCACTTTCACTTCCTCAAAAATCACAAGTAACAATGGCTCCTGGAATGCGGCATCAAGCGGTAAAATTTCTATCGCAACATGTTTGACGCCGTCTTTGCTTTTAATTTCAAAGCCGGAACTTTTAAAGGGACGTCCCGATTTGAGGCATTTGGCAATGGTGGTTTTAAGCTTAAGCGCCAGCTCGGGCTGTACCATTTTTAAAAGGTTAAGACTGGCCTGGCCCTGCGGCGGCTCTAAAAACAAGCTGGACTTACCTCTAAACTGCAAAATGTCCAGATTGTAATTAATAATAACACTGGCCGGCACATAATGCGAAAGAAAGATATTATCTACAAGGGCATTAAGGCTGGTATTATTCGCTTTCCCTGTTTCTTCCGGTCGGGGCACTATCGACGTGTTTTTTTCTAAAAGGTGTGTCTGATACTTTAAATCAAACATTGCACGGTGTGATGCTTCTTTTTTTGCAGAATAGATCTTTACTTTTTTATCTGCCTGAACAAATAAATTGGAAGCGGTGGCAATAGTTTCCGATTTGCCCAGCAGCAAATAACCCGTACTTTTTAAACCATAATGAAATATATTCAGTAGTTTTTTTTGCAACGGGGTATTCAGATAAATAAGCAGGTTGCAGCAGCTAATTAAATCGATCCTTGAAAATGGCGGATCTTTAAGTACATTATGGGTTGCAAATACACAAAAGTCGCGGATGTTTTTATTGATACGATAGCTGCCATCAATCTTTTTAAAGTAGTTCTGCAGCCGTTCAGAAGATACATTCGCCACTTCATTAATAGTGTATATGCCCAGCCGTGCTTTATTGATCGCTATTGCACTAAGATCGGTACCAAAAATCTGCACTGCTTTTTCGTTTGCTTTATCACCCAGTATTTCTAATACCAGGATGGCGAGTGAGTAAAGCTCCTCGCCGGTAGCGCAGGCTGGCACCCAGATGCGCAATGGCTCATTATTAGTTTTGTTTTGCAACAACTCCGGCAATATCCTTTCTTTTAACAGCTTTACCGATTCCGAGTCTCTAAAAAAAGTGGTTACATTAATCAACAGATCGGCATACAAAAGGGGTACTTCATTGGCATGCTGCTTTATATATTGCACATATTCCGACAAGGATTCCAACTTGTATAAAAGCATACGGCGTATAATGCGCCGCCGAATGGTACTCATTTTATAATGTTCGAAATCTACTCCCAGCGATTTTTTAATAATTTGTATGATGGAGGCAATATCTTCATCGGGTTGTTCATCGTCCGCTTCAATGCCAGCAAAGCTAAAGGCATTTTTATTTTTACTTAACCGTTCCAGTTCTTCTGCCATTTCTTTTGGAGAAAGCACAAAATCCACCACACCTTCTGAAATAGCCGATTTTGGCATACTCGAAAACCGGGCACTCTCATCTTGCGCAAAGGTGATGCCGCCAGCTGATTTGATAGCTTTTAAACCGGCTGTACCATCCGAAGCGGCGCCGGATAAAACAATACCTATCGAGCCATCTCTTTGCTTTTCGGCCAGTGAGGTAAAAAAATAGTCAATAGGTAAGTGAACGTGATTGTTTTGAGGCCGTGCCGTTACTTTTACCACCCCATCTACCACCTGCATGTCTTTACCAGGCGGAAGCACAAATAAACAATCCGGCTCTATCTTCATTAAA
>JAICHT010000154.1 GCA_025924755.1 Chitinophagaceae bacterium
CCTGCGGGGGCATTCTTGTCCCACGTAAGATCTCTTAATACAATACTGTCGGATTGTGCAAATGCAATAGTTGACACCGATAAACATATTGCTATAAAAAGAACTGCTGAAAATTTATTCATACTTATGTTTTGAAATTGTGTATCAATCAAAGTAGCGGAAGCCTGTGGTTCGACAGTGTGAACACAGGCAGATAGTTCGCCTGCAATTCTGTTAGCAGCCCGATGTTCTTATCTGTGTTTAATATGAATTTATTTTTTTCCTTCGCTTAAATCACTGATGGCTTTCTCAATTCTTTTTTGCCGGGTTGCTTCTGTTTTTGCATCGTCAATTGGTAAAACATACCGCCTTTTATTACTGTAAGAAAGTTCTTCAAAAAAATTCTTTGCGTTTATGTTTTTCTCAAGCGCTTCTTTAAAGTCCGCAGGCAAGTTTACCTCCCGGGGTTGTGTATCTAATTCTAATTGAACCGTCACTTCATCTCCGCCTTTGATTCCTGTTTTGCTGCGAATGTCGGCACTTACTCCAATCATAAATTTACCACCCATAGCAGCAATGGTATTTCTGTACGTATAATCGTTTACAGTAACATTTACAGGCGGCTTTTTTCCGGCTCCCAGCTTTTCAACCACATCTTCCGGAACACAAATTCCTGTATTATTTCCTATTTGTAATATAGTTGTAGTAAAGCGCAGTTTCTTATTCTCAGGCATAAATATTCTTATTTTTTAAATCAACTATTTCTGTACTTTTTTATAAAATCGCTTTACAATACTACTACTATTGAAGCAATGATGAAGGTATGATACTGAGATTTAACGGCACCCCATTTTTATTTATGTAAGCATTACTTTCATGAGACGGATATGGCTTTTTTCATTTTGTTGAGAAATACTTAACTTGTCTATCAGCCGGACGTGGTCTTAACTAAACGCTGCTTTATGATAGGTCATACTAACGAAAGTGAAGCATCTCAAACCATATGCTGTAAATTTCCTCTCCGTCGTTGGGGATAACAAAATTGCATTAGAGGAAAATCAAGGCCTCCATCCGGCGATCATCTCAATACATAACTGCAAACAAAATGAAAAACTATTTCTGGCTGGCAGCATCGATAGTAGGTATCTTTTTAATACTGGTTCTTTTTAGTTTTTCACGAACAAACCAGGAAGGTTACGTGCTGGAACATGAAGCCGCTATCCGCCACGAAGAACCCGGCCCGCACAATGGCGGCGGCAAAACGGCTGCTTACCCGTATTTTGCCAAAGTACCCGGCTTAAAAGTTGCCTTTCGCAAACGGGTGTTATATCCCGGATCTTCCATTGGGTATCATTTGCAGGAGAAAGAAGAAATTTATTATATCGTGCAGGGCCGGGGCGAAATGACCCTGAATGGCAAAACATTTCCGGTATCGGCCGGCGATGCCGTGTTGACGCATGCGGGTAACCGGCATGGGCTGAAGCCAAGCGGCAGCGATAGTTTGACAGTAATTATAAATTATCTTTTGGAGTAGGTATTTGCCGAAGCTGCTAACTTAACAGGGCTTTGAGCAGATGCAATATTTGCATTTTGTTTGCCGATAACTGCTGCTACTTTTATAAAGTAAAGTTCATTGATTTTTAAGCTCTCCATGTTAAGTGTTCATTTTCTTATTCTGCTTCACTAATGGATTTAATAGCTTTAGCCGGAATACCACCAACAATAGTATTGTCCGGAACATTTTTATTAACTACAGCACCAGCAGCAATTATTGAATTTTCTCCAACTGTTATGCCTGGCAAAATAGTTGCTCCTGCTCCAATCCATGCATTTCTTTTAATTAAAATTGAGTTGAGAACAAGCGACTTTCTTTGTGATGGGTTTATGGGATGATTTTCTGTTATTAGACTGACTCTTGGGCCTATCAGAACATCATCTTCAATTGTTATTCCTCCAAGATCTAAAAAACTGCATGCATGGTTGATAAATACGTTTTTCCCAATCTTTATGTGTCTGCCAAAGTTTGTATGAAATGGAACAAATATCGTTGTGCTTTTGTCAATCTCTTTTCCAATTATTTCATTTAACCGATCTCTTATTTCATCAATAGTGGAAGAGGTATTGAGCACTGAAGACAGTTTAATTGTTTGAGAAACCACTTCCCAGACCTTAACCATTTCTGGATCATCATTCGCAATCAAGCCGCCTGAAAGCATTCTTTCAAAAATATCCATGTTATCCAAGTTCATTTGTAATTATTGCTCAATAAAATTATAAATATTCATTTACTTCCATAGTTAATTCAAGAAGTGCTATTGAATATGATACCAGCATAACAAGGACCATGCGTATTGCTTTCAGCAGCACTGTAAACATTCGCAGCAAAATGGAGCGCAACTATATGGTAAATACGTTATTGTTTTTTGCCTGCCCCAACATTATAATGCAATCCCAGCACAAATAAGTACAGCCCGTAACATATAGTACCCGTGGCAATAAGCAAAAAGGCAATTGAACCTATATTGTCTCCAATAAAATCAAAAGCTTTGTCGGTGTTTACTACGTAGCTACTATTATGTTTTATTGCTGCTTTCAGATATAAAAAGCCAATTAATCCCAGGATCACGCTACGTGACAAATACCCGGCATAAGCCATACCATATACAACATAGGTCTGCCCTTTGGTAAAATCATCCTCTTTTATCGCCTCCGTAAAACTTTTGGACACGCCATAAAATGCCAGCACCAATGCAGTTAACAGCACCACCAATGCAGTAACAATAACTATGGTGCGTCCCCACTCTGTCTTCAACATATCAGCCACCAAACTTTGCTGTTGGATTGGTGCACCGTTTATTGGGGCCTTCTGCCTGCTAAATATTGCTTGTAAAGCTAATACGGCAATGAATGCATCAGCGCCGGAACTAAAAGCAGCACCGGTTCTAAGCAGTATACCTTTTGCATCGCTGCCCAATTTATGGGGATCTCCAATTGCTTCGTAAAAACGCCAGATGATAAAGCACAGGGCACCGAAAATAATTACCCAGTTTAGTACCCGTCCGAGAGCAAAGTCATCCAATAAAACAAACAAGCTGCTTTCATCTGCTCCTCCGTTTTTTAGTTTCAGAAAAGAAAGGATGGCTATAACACCAATGCTTCCGTAAATAATACCCGTGGAAAAGCAGCCAATCAAAGTAAGCGCCTTGAGTAATTTTCTTTTCACTGATTATTCATACTTTGCATTTTACATAACAATTTCCTTTCCATACTTTGCCTTGGTAACTACAAGAGATAAGACATTAACGCCGACTGCTTCTTTAAAGTTGCTGCTAATACTCTGGGCTTGCTGCTGCAGCACTGTTTCGCGGTTCGTCAGCCAATCCAGAACCCAAAGCCCATGCTGTGTGTTTCTTTTTTTTACCGCTAAGAACAACTTGCTAAATAGCTAATACTGCTTTTCTTAAAATGCGATGTCTCTCTATTTCAAAGTCTGCTCATATGCCTTTACTTACTATACATCTACAGTATCAAACAAATAAATTTGAACATCATCATTGTTAGGAGCTAAAATTCTTCTGTCTGCTGCACATGCTTGTCCCTGCGGTGAAGCAAATGCCGTTTTAATGGCATCTAAGCTATCAAAGTGTAAAGTGCCAATGCAATAGGTATCTGAATGTCCTGTGGTTGAAATGATCGGGCTTTTGCCCACATCATACTTTATCAGCCCCGGAAGGGTTTTTGCCAGTGGAATATGTACTTCAAAGTAGTGTTTGTCAAAAGCGGCTGTATCTTTTGGTGTTTTGTAAATTGCAAGCATTCGTGCCATTATATTTAGAGTTTTACTTTTTGCTTACGCTATTGGGTTTCAGCCTTTCCCGTATCGTTAACACATCAAAAAATAATTGCGGCTAACGCAAGAGGGCTTTGTACAGGAAGGGCATTGTTGTTTTTCTAGCCCCGAACTGAAGCCCAATAAAGAAATAAAAGTACAAGTTAACAACTAAAAGCCCAACCGAATTCCGTCCAGCCTTAACCAAAGTGCAGCCATGCAAATAACCGAAGTTTGAACCTCCAGCCCTGCTTGCATGAAATCCAATTTTACCTGCAGTTTTGTTCAATCAGTCGTGCAATTTCTTTTGCCAAGGTTTGTTTTTCTGTTTTAGATTTTGTCAGTTTAATTGCCTGTTCGTAATGGGAAATTGCTGTGTCAATATTCACGTCTGCATACAAATAACCCAATAAACCGTAGTAATAACTGTGATCCGCCAGGTTTAGCTTTTCGGCTTCGGGTATTGCTTTGTTATGCCCATAAACTTTGGCATAAGCAAATGTTCTGTTCATTGCTATTATAGGCGAATATTCAGTAAGAATAAGTTGATTGTAAAGCTGTAAAATGTGTTGCCATTTGTTTTGGTCTGTCGGTGTAGTATGCCAGTAGGCAATGCTTGCTTCCAAATGATATTTTGAAACTTCATTTCCTTTGCAGGCATTTATTAAATAATAGTTCCCTTTTTCAATCAACGTTTTGTTCCATAAATTCCTGTCCTGTTCGTCAAATAAAACAGCTTCGCCATTGTCGTTTGTTCGTGCTTCAAGCCGTGAACTTTGAAAACACATTAAAGCAAGCAATGCGTTTACCTGTGGTGTATTGGTCAAAGTGTTTTCGGTTAGTATCAATGTGAGCCTTGCCGCTTCTGAACAAAGTTCTTGTCTTATTAACTGGTTGTTGGTTTTTGAAAAATAACCTTCGTTGAACAGCAAATACAAAGTTTTTAAAACAGTGTCTAACCTAAATTCTATTTCTGTTTTACTTAATGATTTGATTTGAAAATTGTCGTTGCGAAGATGATTTCTTGCCCGCTGCAACCGTTTCTTTATCGTTTCCGGTTTTGCAAGAAAAGCATTCGCAATTTCCTCTACGCTAAATCCACAAAGGATTTGAAGGGCCAAACAAATCTGTGCTTCTGTTGGATTGGTGGAATTACAAACAACAAAAATCATTGCCAACTGGCTATCAAAAATATTTTGGTCGCTAAATTCAAATACTTGTTCGTTTGCAATTTCATCAGGTTTGATATTTTTTTTTACCTGTGTTTCAAAGACTGCAATGCGTTTGAAATAATCCTTGGCTTTATTTTTTGCAACGGT
The DNA here is from genome assembly GCA_025924755.1 of Chitinophagaceae bacterium. GTDB lineage: Bacteria > Bacteroidota > Bacteroidia > Chitinophagales > Chitinophagaceae > Flavisolibacter. The sequence continues at coordinate 5,128 of JAICHT010000154.1, forward strand.
ATGAAGCCAGGCTACCGGATTTTCGGGTAAACCGTGTATGGCCCAAACTTCGGTAGCTTTCAAAAAGGTGTCGCTAACAATGTCTTCGGCAATTTCAATATGCTGCAAACCAAAATGACGGCATAGAACGGCCGTCATTTTAGCATACTCTTTTCTAAAGATGTGTGGCAATAATTCGCTATTTGAGTTAGCTGTTGTCATCAGATGCCACCACTTTTCTAACTTCAACACTACCACCAATGGTTAAAATCGGGCATTGACCAGCAATCGCTACGGCTTCGTCTATAGACTCCGTTCTTATCAAGGTATAGCCGTTGATATACTCTTTGATTTCAGTGTAAGGTCCGTCTGTTACAACGTTGCCGGGCTTGACTGTTTTTGACTCGGACATGGAAAGTCGGTTGCCTCTATCCACCAGTTTGTTTTGAGCTGCAATACCTGCCATCCAATTCATCCAATTTGTCAACACTTCTTGCATTTGTTCGGGTGAAGGTTTGACGTCCTGATTTTCGCTGTTTCTAAATACTAACGCAAATTCTTTCATTTCTTAAATTTTTTATTGTTCGTCCTTAAGACGATTGAACTTTCAAAATGGGGACAAACGTCGCATTTATTGTTGAGGGTTGTCAAGCGTTAAAATAGCCGCTTACGTTGACGGCTTGCCGATGTGCCGATATTTGAAATCTGTCAGCCGGGTAAATTAAATAAATTTGAATAAAGAACTAATGATGAATGATTATCGTCAGCCGGTATATTAGCAAACTATTGTTAGCAGCACATAGTGATACCAAACTTTACAGTTTTAGCCACCTATTACTTCTTTTAATCTTTCTTTAAGTGCGTTCAATTGAAAATCATTTTTTTCTACGCCGATGCTGTCATAAACCAATTTGCCTTTTTTATCAATAAGACAAAGCCTTGGTGTTGGTTGCCTGCCATATTTATTTTGTAGACCATCATCGTCGTACACGTTAATCCAATTCATTTGAAGCTTGTTTATCGTTGCCAGGTAATCGGCGTATTTAGATGAGGGCAGCGCAATGGAAATAATTTGCAGGTCTTTTGATTTATATTGATCACTAATTTCTTTTATAGCCGGTATTTCTTTTATACAGGGTGTGCACCAGGTAGCCCAAAAATGTAACAATACATATTTTTTCGCCTTATAGTCAGAAAGTGCCACCTTCTTTTTATTAATATCTGTTGTCGTAAAATCAACAGCGTTGCCCTTATCTTGGACTAGCTGTTTTCCATGCAGAAATTGATTCAAGAAATTTCCTTCATCACTGTACTTAAATTTATTGGGAAAAACATTGAATACTATTAAGAGTGAATCTGGTGAAACAATTCTTGAGGTAGCGATGTCCGACCTAAAGCTGTAAAAGGAATAATAAGAGTTTAGGTGACTGACGATGTATTGCAATTCTTTTTCCTTTAAAGCATTGGTCAACTTAACGTAGGGATTGCGAACGGCTGTATCTCTGCCAAAAATTTTGTCTCCATATTGGGCTTCATAATCTAAGGCCTTTCGACGCTCCTCAAATGCATAGTCGTGCATTTGTTTTTTCTCATTTTTAAAATCCCGTGCGTTTTGCAATAAATAATTTTTAAACGGGTACTCCGCTGAATCAGATGGATAAAATTTTATGAAAGCCGGTTTATTCTGAATAAAGAAAGTATTGGCAAATGTTTTGATGGGCGGCTCCGCGGCGTATTGCAAGTTTATAGCCGCATATACTGAATAATAATCGCCTGTTACCATTAATTGATTCTGTGCTTTTGATTGAGGAATAATTTTATTTAAAGTCTTTCCATCTTCCAGCCATACTTCTACTTTTCCTTTATCAATTCCCTGTGGTAGTTGAACTATAAGATTGAAATGTTTTTGTGCAAACAAAGAAAAACTCAAAAACTGTAGAGTAAAAAAAAGTAGAGTTTTAAGGTTTACATTTTTCATGATGACGGTTTGGGGTTGTATAGTTTGCTGCTAACGGTTCACAGCTTTAAGAAGTAAGGGTATTTGGAAAACTATAGCTTTATTTACTTCCTGCTGGTCAATAATGATAATTTGTTCAGTACATATTCTTGAGCCCTTATTTTTTAAAGCTGCTGTTGGGCGAAGGCTTCAGCAAGTCAATAACGGGCTGATTAAATAATGCTCTTCGTGCAATAGCAGAGCTGTCCTGCTGGAACCCCGAGTAACTTATCGGTGACAGGGCTTCCTTCATCTCTTCCATATTGGAATAATAAAAACCGTTGATAACTTTTTCCGCCTTGCCGTCTATCAAAAGGTACAAGTTCTTATATGCTCCACTTTTACTGACACTAAACGTATCAAAGTAACTATCAAAATCATTGAAATTGTAAACCTTACTCTTTCTTGTAATCGCATTTTTAAAAAAGATAGTCTTAGAACTATCATCAATACTGACAAAAAAAGCAAAACGATTTAAAGAGTAAAGAATTACAAAAACAAAGAAGGAAAACATAGTAATGATTAAAATTCCATCGAAACGTGATAAAGTTCCTTTTTTAAAGAAATGACTGTCAAAAAAGACAACAGAAGCCAATGTGTATATAAACAAACAGCATCCCAAAACCATCAGCAAACAAAGCACGATGCTGAATACTCCATATGTGTTAAACTTTGACTGTACCATAGTTTCAAGCTTTCGCCCAACGTTTACAGCTTTATGAAGGCAGGGAATAGATGTTCCAAAGCTTCACTTGCTTGTAGTTGTTCAATAAAGATAAATTGTTCAAATCATATTCTTCCGCCCTGCTTTCATAAAGCTGCTGTTGCCTGCTGTTTTACCATTCTCCTTGTATCAAGCTCTTGTTTGTAATAACGTCGAAGCCAAACAATCCTTTTGCAGTCTCGACATAAACACTGCTATACTTTTCAACTTCTGTCCCGCATGGAAAAATGAGTTCTTTCTCTTTATCCTTATAAATTATGTGAGCATAAGGCGCACCGCAGCTACGTATTGATTTTGCCTAATGTCCGTATTAAACAATTGGAAGTCTAAAGACGCTTTTTGATTTGTCATTGAAAGTTTGGTTTGTCCACATAAACAAAAACATCAAAATACCTCTTCTCTTCAAAAATACCTGTGTCTATGAGCTCG
>JAICHT010000155.1 GCA_025924755.1 Chitinophagaceae bacterium
GACGCAATCTCCTGATATTCTGATTCGCCATCTTCCGCATCGGATACGGTTATCGTATAAGGCACCGTGCTGTTCCAATCAAAGCGGTTATTGTTTGCAGGAGCAGTAATTTTAACTACAGGTGCATGATTTTCCTGCAGTAGATTCGCTTTTTGTGTAGAAGCACCTGCCTTTACTACAAAATATAAAAGAGGAATAATAAACAAACTTATAAAAAACAGCCCCGCTTCTTTAACCATAAACTAATATTAGAATACTGAAAGTAAAATTAGATTTTGTTGATTTCCCCGGCTACCCGCTGTGCCGAACGAATGCAGGATTCCATACCCCGGCTAAGGTTGTCCGCATAAGTTCCGGCAAAAAAGATTCTTCCATCCGGCTTTAATATCTGCGGCCAGAATTTGTGCATTTCGCCTATTGGAAATGGCTCCATTTCGCAGGTGGGCGAAAATCTATCTTTTGTCCAGTCGAAGGTGAGGGCCTGTACTATGGTATCCTTTTTACCGGGATATACTTTCCGGAAAGCAGCTAAAACCCGTTGTGGAGAAAGTCCGCCCGGCCCATATGCTTTTAATATAATTCGGCTCGTATCTACTTCATTTGTTTCCATCCAGATCGATGAAATATCCGGATGTTCAAATTCCATATTGATGCTTTTGAATCCATCTTCCAGCCAGAATTTTGAGCTTGCCTCAAATACATAAAAGGGATGTGAACTATAGGCCATATTATCAACCACATATTGTTTCTCAGGCGATAATGCAGGCGTTACCGGTATGTTTTTAAATAAAGGAAGCGGAATGCAGTTTACCAAATAGTCGGCACTCATTTCCTTTTCTTCTGCATAGCCATATGCTTTATAATTAACCGTTACCCCGGTTTCGCTGCGCTTGATTGCTGTTACCGGGTGATTTAATAAAACACGCGGGCCCAGCCGCCTGGCAAAGGCTGTAGGCAGTTCCTGGTTGCCGCCTTTCAGATGAAAAGTTTCACCTTCAGATGCTGGTATACCCCTGATGTTCATAATAGCCATACGCCATAAATAATAAAGTGCCGACGTATTATTACCGCCAAGAAAACGAAGCGCAGTAGCGGACGCACCTTCTTTTTTAAAAACATTGCTGATGGGAACTTTATCCAGGTCGTCGTAACCTATACCAAATGGCTGGTTTTCGTCTTTAAATCTAGTTGTGTAAGCATTTAAGAAAAAGGAAGGAAGTGCATACCACGGATTTTTAGAAAGAAAAGCTACCTCCCGATCATTAAATCCAAACTTTTTAAGTACCGTTGGATCGGCCAGCATTGCCCTTGAATAAAATTTTCCATCAATCATTTTAAGGGCATCTTTATCCGGTGCTGCTTCAGAGCCTTCGGCATTGGGATAAGGTATGGCAGTAAGATTAAATTCCTGTACATATTCAAAAAAACGTTCGTAGCCGGGCTTGGTTATATGGTCAGCACCATAGTCGGCATACAGGCCTTCCGACAAGCCGTCTCTGCCTGTAAACACATGTCCACCATGCCTGCCGCTGGCTTCCAAAACCACTACGTCGTGACCGCTTTTCATTAACTCGTAGGCACAGCACAAACCGGTAATGCCGGCGCCGGCCACAATTACCTTTTTACCTGTTTGCGACTTTGTTATTGCTGTAGCTTTTTCTTTGGTTCGAATACTAATATCATCTTTAGACGGCAACATTTCCGGAGTAATCAGCGTGGTACCAATTCCTGCCATTACCGAATTTTTTATAAAATCCCTTCTTTTTAAATTTTTCATTATGATGCAAATTTTACAAACTGCATTTGTAAAAGGTTGTTATGAGTTTGAAGAAAATAAACTTATGGATAAATTTTTATTTACTCAATTTTCTTTTGCACTTTCTTGATATCTTGATACTACTATACGTGCGGCATATTTGCACAATAGTAAAAAGCGGTTTTACGTTAAATGATATTAGAGCTTAAGTTTTGGAGTAATGCGTAGCTTCCTGTGTTAATTGTAAATTTGATATATGAAAATACTGGGATTGATATTAATTGTTGCAGGCATACTGATGTTTATTTTTCCGGAATTTAATTATACCGAAAGAGAAAAACTAGTAAAAATTGGTAGGGTTGAAATTACCAAAAACGAAAATAAAACCATTAACTGGCCTGTATATGCAGGCGCAGCAGCCGTTATAGCAGGAGTAATATTATTGGTTGCCGGAAAAAGAAATAATTAATCCGGCGGATGGTAATATAAAAAGCCGCAAATAGTGCGGCTTTTTCTTGCAAGATTTTGTGCCTTTGTTGCAGCAGATTACACCTTATTTAAATGCTTTCGCCTGGTCGTACGTATCTACAAATGAAAAATACTCTTCTATTTTACCATCATCCATTTTAAAACGCATGCACCAGTCATGATCAAAAGTTTTTCCCGTGCTTTTTACGGTGCCGGTATGATGGCCAAATACCACTACATTGTCGCCCTGAACCAGAAAATCACGGGGTTCAAAACTGGAGTAGTTAATGTTTTGGGCCAATGTGGAAAAGAAATCCTGTACACCTTTTTTGCCATGGTACGTACCGGATGGCGTTACATCCGGATTATTGTAGCTGCCCCATTCCACATCATCGGTGCAAACATCAATAATGGCTGAAATGTTTCCTTTAGCAAAATTGTCAAAACCCTGCTGCACAATTTGCAGATTGTTTTTAGTTGCGGTGGTGGTTTCCATTTTTTTATTTTTTAATTAAAGAATATACGACAAATGGAGAAAGTACAGATGAGATAAGTTTACCAAGGGAGCTACCTAAAGATACTTTATTTATAGTTGATTTTATAATAGTATCATTCTTTTATCCCTCCTCCTTTTAAGGCAATATCAGCTTCTATTCATAAAACAGTTTCTTATATTATGGTGATTAAATTTTGAGAGGCGGCGCATAAACGTCCAACAGGCTTACTGAATTCTACATACCCGTTATTGCTTAATAGCTCCGTTACTTCAGGCACAGCACCTGGGCGGACAGCTATCAACAAGCCTCCGTTTGTTTGAGGATCTGCCAGTAAAGACACCGCTTCTTCCCTATTTATTTTAGAATCAAACACCACTTTATTACTTACGCTGCTCCAATTACGATTGGTGGCTCCGGGTTTTACTTTTTGTGCCAGGTACTCTTTTGCTCCGTCCAATATAGGTAGCTGGTTGTAGATTATTTCAGCGCTCAAGCCGCTGCCACCTGCCATTTCAGATAAATGCCCTAATAAGCCGAAACCTGTGATATCCGTCATAGCCGTAACGCCTTTTATATTTCCCAGCTTTTCTCCAATAGAATTTAATTGCGTAAGCTGCTTTAATAAGAAAGAAAAATGCGCATCTGTAACCAGCTCTCTTTTTTGAGCAGTAGATACAATGCCGACTCCCAACTTTTTTGTAATAAATAAAAGGTCTCCTTCTTTGGCAGTATTATTTTGTTTCAGGTTTTGGAGGCTGACCAACCCGGTTACTGACAATCCAAATATAGGTTCGGGTGCATCAATACTATGGCCTCCCGCCAGCGGAATACCGGCTTCTGCACAAATAGTACGACCTCCTTCCAGCACTTTTTGTGCTACAGCAGCCGGCAATTTATCTACAGGCCAGCCCAAAATAGCAATGGCCATAACCGGCTTGCCACCCATAGCATATACATCGCTTATGGCATTGGCAGCGGCTATTCTTCCAAAGTCGAAAGGATCGTTTACAATTGGCATAAAAAAATCGGTAGTACTAATAATGGCTCTGCCATTTTCAAGATCGTATACAGCGGCATCATCGTTGCTATGGTTGCCTACCAGCAAGTTTTTATGATCGGGGAAAGCGTATTGGCTGTGCAGAATTTCTTCTAATACTCCGGGGGCAATTTTGCATCCGCAGCCGCCGCCATGCGAATACTGCGTCAATTTTATACTATCAGGCATTTACTTTTTGTGTTTGTTTTTCAAGAATGTGCTTTGCATTTTCTTGCTCATTTACTGTATTGCATGGTACTGTGTGCAATAGCTCCGCAAGGTTTTGGCGATGATGTAATCCTTTTAAATATTGTTTATCGTAATACTTTAATAATATGCTGAAACAGGCTTCCAGATTATCTTCTACTAAATAATTAATCGCCAATTTTGTTTCCATTCCACCCAATCTTTTTTTGATCCGTATAATGGCATTCACCAGTTTTTCTTTTTCGCCTTTGCCATATTCTTTTACAATATGCTGCAGCCGTTCCTCAAAAGGAATATCCAGAAAATAAACCGGTTTGCTGCGCATCATTGCAAAAAAAGGTGTTGGTATGTTTACCTGCCCTATTCGCTGGCTCTCATCTTCCATCCATATAGTGGTTTGTGGATTGAACTTATCACTATTGGGTTGCTGCAATTGGTCGACAGTTCCGGTTGCTTTCCAAAGTTCTTTTGCCAATAGGTTTTCAAACATTTCCTGTGTTGGCTGTGGTGGCATACCTATATCGCCAAACGCCGATCCTCTGTGGTTTGCGATCGCTTCCAGGTCTATAATGGTTTGATCAAATTTTTTAAGCCCGTGCAGTATATGCGTTTTACCACTACCGGTATAGCCACCCAAAATTTTTATGGAATATTCTTTCGATAACTGTTCTAAAACCCAATGCCGGTAAGCTTTGTAGCCCCCCGCTATGGTATATACTTTAAAGCCATATAAATCAAGAAGCCACGCTACACCGCCGCTGCGCATTCCGCCTCTCCAGCAATGAACAATAATGGTTTTAGAAGCCGTTTCTCCGGTTTTCCCACTATTGCTTATAACCTGTTCTTCTACGGTTTCCACCATCTCCACCATCTTCTTTCCAAAAAACTGCAATCCTATTTTAATGGCTTTTTGCTTGCTTTGCTGCTTATAAGCCGTACCTACAATCTTTCTTTCATCATTATTAAAAAGCGGCATGGAAAAGGCACCCGGAATATGGGCATGCGCATATTCCCCTTCTGACCGCACATCTATTACAGGATGCCTTGTAGCCAGCGTTAAAAAAGTTTCCATATCAATCCGTGTAGCAGCCATGCGCAAAATTAGCGAAGTGCCGCATTGATTAATTAGAAAACTAGCAATACCCGGTAAGTTAACAGTCTGTTTGATATAGCTTTTGAAAATTATTAGTGCGAAAAGCTACTACCTGGCTTGCAACACCAGCTTCAGTATTGGATTAAAAAAAGGCAACTTCTTTACTAGCGATTGAGTGGCAAGAATTTGCCGTAAAGTAGAAGTTGATGAAAAAGAAGTTGCCCTTATATGTAATGCCTGTGTAAGAATAAGAAACAATTCAACGCAATAAGTTAATGCATCATAGCAAAGGATTACGGTAAAATAGGCTGAAATCAACTAAGCTGTTTTATAAAATCTTCATGGTCCCAATCAATTTTAATATGCTCTATTTTGTTATTTTCATTTAAGCGGAAAACAAAAAAATAATCGCTGTCAAAATGCTTGCCTTTGTTAACAATTCCTGCAAAATCTTTAGCCTGTGTGCCGGATATTAATACCTGGCATTTTATACTATCGTCTTCTGTTGCAATTGCATCAATGGTATTATCCAGGTCCGGAAAGCATTCAATCAATAAACTCCATAGGTCGCGTCCCAGGTTACCAATATGTCCCATTCCGTTTTCGCCTAAGGGTTTAAAATATATGGAGCCATCCGGATCGCAAAAACTCATCATCAATGGCACGTCTTTCTTTTTATATGCAAACAAAAAATGAACGCAAGCATTTTTCATTTCAATATGGCTGCTCTGCTTTACGCGTTCCATATATTATTATGTTTCTTTAAAGCTAGAGGTACCTCGTTAGAATAAATTGTAAAAAAGCGACAATTCTTAAAAATATGATGAATGGCAGGTATACGAAAGGAAAGTCGTTTTATAAGAACTAATTGTGTTTTCCCGGAAATTTGCCTTCCAATTACCATTGGCACTATACCCGATTGATTTAATATTGAAAAATATATCACTATACCTAAACGAAGCAGGTATATAATAGAAGTGTTGCAACTGCCGCGATCACAGTATTTAAGAAGTTTACTACATTGTTATTAATATAGTGGCGGCGCTCCAAAGCAGCCCCTAATATCGAGTCGGCTATATTGCCGATGGTACCTGCTGCTATAATCCAAAATACATACAAACTCCATCCAAAACCGCAGGCATATACAAAAGCAATAAGTACGCTCCCAATCACACCTATCATACTACCTTCCCAGCTTATTACCCCATCTAAACCCCGTGTATCTTTTTTTAAAGTGAGTATGTTATAATAACGTTTTCCATATACCGTTCCCAGTTCGGAAGAAAGCGTATCAGCTGTAGCAGAAGCCAGGCTGGCAGCCATCATTAGCTGGAATAAAATTGTTTTTTGCGGAAGTATCAAGGCAAGTAATCCTAAAAGCGCTGCTACGCCACCGTTAGCCAGTACTTGCCCTGCATTTCTTTTTCCCTTATTCTTTTCTGCACTGCCCACGGCTTCTTTCATACTGCGCTTCCACGAGGTGGCTGCAGAAGCCAGAATAAAAAAAGTTGCAAGCATAGCCACGCCTGTATATCCAGCTCCTGCAAAAACCAGGAAGCCCACCATACCGCCAACCAGCGCACCGGTGGTGTTTAACTTACCCGTTTTTACACTTAAGAACATAGCGCCAGCCAATACTATTATGATCCAGCAATGTATCATGCTAACTGTAAAGTAATTACCTTATTTGTGATACAGGAACGTAAAACCATTTGTATCAAAAAAATACTACCACTCCATAAAATTTTAAACTACCTGTCCATAGGTAGATGGCTTATTATGTAAAGCATGCTTCTTCTGCAGATGGTACTTGTATCTTATAACCGACGCTACGATCAATGCCAAAAAACAAATTTCTGGTATTAACTTTTCCCCATCGAGAAAATCGGGTGTGCGGTTTTTTAATTCAGGGTCCATAAAAATACCATGCAGGCAAAACAGAATGGCTGTTGCATAAGAAACGAGGTGAATATTCTTCCAGCTACGAAAGCTCATTTTTCTTCTAATAATTTTTTGAGAGGTGATCACTACTATGGCAAATGCATACATAGATAAACTACCTAAAATGACCCATGCCTTTTGTGAAGGAGCATGAACAGGGAAAAGAATATCAGATAAATGAAATTTGGTTTTAGCATCTGGCAAAAGCCAAAGCGGATGCAACAGTATCAGGAAAAAAGCGACATAAGCTGTCCAGTTATGTAATGTATTTATACTTACCTTTTTGATTAAAACAGGGAGCTTTTTCCAATAGGCAGATTTTTTATAAGCGGTGCCCAGCATCATTCCCAGCAGGTAATTGATACTCAACACTACGGTTGCTGCTAGCCCTGTTACAGCCGATGCATCTAATACTGAAATTTCCATTTGAAGCAAGATAATTAAGGTTCGTTAATTTATGATGCTATGTTATAAATCCATTATTGTAATGTAAGTAAAAAAGAGGCCTCTGTAAAAACAGAGGCCGAAATGAATAAACTAAAACTAGCAATGAGAAAAAATCTAGTAAATAATATCAAATGTAAAGTGGAACAAGGTTAATGAACGTTATAAAATTGCGAACCAAAAGCAAACCCGCAGTGGAAACTGCAGGTTTAGTATATAATTATCCGTCCTGTTCTAAATTTATAGCTGAGTATCAACGATTGTTTTACAAACCTATTGCAATTTTGGAACGGCGCAAATAGCATATATATGTTATTTATATCAGGGTGTTTTCGTAACGTTTTATAGTAAAAACACTTAAAAGTTTATGAGGCTCTTTGTAGCTTTTGCAGTATCCACGCTACAAGTATCACCCCGATTGCGCCGATGGCGTTCAGCCATAAAAAGCTGATATCCGGCAAGAAGCTAAAGAAAGGAATCTGTTCGTTAAAAAATAATATCACGATAAAAAATTCTACCAGCAGTGCCGCACAAAAAGTAGCCGTACCCCCCACCTTCTTTACATAAAAAGCAACCAGGAAAATGCCTAATATCACGCCATAAAATAAAGAGCCCAGCACATTAACCGCTTCTATTAAACTGCGGCCTAACTGGTTGGCAAACTGCGCCACTAACACACAAAAAACTCCCCACCCGAAAGTATACCATCGCGAGATTTTATAATCATTTTCCGGGGAAACATGCGCCACGATTTGCTTGTGAAAATC
>JAICHT010000156.1 GCA_025924755.1 Chitinophagaceae bacterium
ATCCTTATATCAAAGCCGAAGGGTTATATCATATCTTGCTGGAGCATCCGATGCCGTATGATTTAATTATGCATCCCGACCAGAATTTTTTGTTTTTAACTGGTGCTAATATGGCCGGGAAAAGTACGTTTATTAAATCGGTAGGCGCTGCGGTTTTCCTGGCGCATATCGGGTTGGGCGTACCTGCTAATAATATGCAGCTCACTTTTTTTGATGGCTTGCTTAGCAATATCAATGTGGCTGATAATATTACCAGAGGGGAAAGTTATTTTTTTAATGAAGTGCAGCGGATTAAAAATACTATCATCAAAATAAACGATGGAAAGAAATGGCTGGTATTGATAGATGAATTGTTTAAAGGCACCAATGTACAGGATGCCATGAAGTGCTCGCTAACCGTGATTAAAGGATTTATTAAAATACAAAATTCGCTTTTTATTTTGTCTACACATTTGTATGAAATAGGCGAGGAGCTTAAACAATATCCCAATATATCGTTTAAATATTTTGAAACCAATGTAGCTGGCGATCAGTTGGAGTTTAGCTACCAGTTAAAAGACGGCATCAGTAACGACCGGTTGGGATACGTCATATTGCGGCGTGAAAAAGTAGTGGAGATGCTCGAAAATTTATAAGTATCAAACTGCACGAATCAACTTAAGTTATTAATTTTTGAAAGGTTTTGCCATATGAAATTAAATATCCTTTTTACTTTATTTTTTTGTTACAGTTCGATTTTTTGTAAGGCGCAGCAACCAATAGATGTGCAGCAATACCGTTTTCAAATTGCTATTAATGATACGAATAACAGTATACAAGGTATTGCTGATTTGGATGTAAAATTTTTGCAGCCGGTGAAGCAGTTCTCCCTGGATTTAACGCAGGTAAGGCCGGATAAAAAAGGAATGGTTGTAGCAAAGGTAGAAGGTGAAAACGTAGGAACTTTTCAGCAGCAGAACGATAAAGTAATGGTGCAACTTACAACCCCGGCTGATACAACTAAGATCAGCCATTTTACTATTACCTACTCCGGCATACCGGCAGACGGATTGATCATTTCTAAAAATGAATATGGCGACCGTACTTTTTTTGCGGACAACTGGCCAAACCGGGCTCACAACTGGATTCCCTGCAACGATGTTCCGGGTGATAAAGCATCAGTAGGTTTTTCGGTAACAGCTCCGGCTCATTATAAAATAATATCCAACGGCATTTTACTGTCTGAAAAAAATATGGATGGTAATCGGAAAGTTACATCCTGGCAGGAGGACATTGCATTGCCTACAAAGGTGATGGTAATAGGCGCTGCCGATTTCGCTGTAGCACGGTTAGATACTAATGGAACCATTCCGGTAACAGCATGGGTGTATCCGCAAAATAAAGAGCCGGGTTTTTATGATTATGGCGTAGCTCCTCGGATTTTAAAATTTTTAACTGGCTATATTGCTCCTTTCCCATATAAAAAGCTGGCTAACGTGCAATCCAAAACCATATTCGGCGGTATGGAAAATGCCAGTTGTATTTTTTATTCTGAAAGTTCGGTTACAGGTCACCGTAAGTCCGAAGATTTGCTGGCTCATGAAATAGCCCACCAGTGGTTTGGCGATATGGCCACGGAAAAAAGCTTTGCTAATTTATGGTTAAGCGAAGGCTTTGCAACTTATATGACCGATATGTACTTGGAGCATACATATGGGCTTGATAGCATGAATAAGCGGCTGCAAAAGGAAAGAGATAAAGTAATTGGATTTACACATATCTCCAATAAACCAGTTGTAGATTCAACATCCAGGTTAATGGATTTATTGAATGCCAACAGCTATCAAAAAGGTGCCTGGATACTGCACATGCTGCGGCAAAATGTAGGCGATACCATCTTTCAAAAAATTGTTCAAACCTATTACCAGCAATACAAAGGAAGCAATGCCAATACAAGAGATTTTGAGGCTGTGGCAGAAAAAATTTCGGGTAAGGATTTAAAGATCTTTTTTGATCAGTGGTTATTTCAGCCGGGTATTCCAAAATTGGATATTGGCTGGGAGCGGGGCAATAACCAAAACCTCACTTTTACTATAACGCAGGCAGATAATGGCACCTTTCAGTTTCCCTTAGAAATTGCAGTGATCACTGAGGCTGGAAATGTAGTTATCAAAAAATATACTATAAAAGACCCTCTTACCATTATCCGGCTGTCCTTAAAAAGCAATCCGGTAAAAGTAGAAGTGGATCCGCATACTCATTTACTGTTTGAGGGAAAAGTAACGGAAATTCATCCATAAAAAAACCTCTAAGCAGTGTTACTTAGAGGTTATGACATTTAGTTGTAACTATTTTTGATTTTATACCAGCATCATTACCGGGTTCTCCAGGTATTGTTTGAAGGTTTGCAGAAAAGCCGCTCCTACAGCGCCATCCACGCTGCGGTGATCGGCACTCAGGGTTACTTTCATTACATTGCTTACACCAAAGCCATCGCCTTTGCGCACTACAATTTCTTTGATCCTACCCACTGCCATAATAGCACTGTCGGGGGGATTAATGATTGCTGTAAATTCATCTATATCCATCATGCCTAAATTGGAAATGGTGAAGGTGTTGCCGCTAAATTCGTTCGGCTGTAGTTTTTTGCTTTTTGCTTTTCCTACCAGCTCTTTTGTTTCAGCCGCTATCTGGCTCAGTGTTTTTTGATCGGCAAACCGAACTACCGGCACTATCAATCCATCTTCAATAGCTACGGCTACGCCAATATTAACATGGCTGTATTGACGGATGAAATCGCCCATCCACGAAGCATTTACTGCCGGGTGTTTGCGCAGCGCCATAGCTACTGCCTTCACTACCATATCATTAAAGCTGATTTTTACCGGGCTCACCTCGTTCATTTGTACGCGGGCTTCCATGGCCTTATCCATAGTAATCTCCATGGTGAGGTAAAAATGCGGTGCACCAAATTTGCTTTCGCTCAGGCGGCGGGCTATCACTTTACGCATCTGCGATAGGTTGATATCGGTATAGCCTTCCTGTCCCTGAACCTGCGGCTGCGCTACAGCCGGTGCTGCTTGTTGCGTTTGCGCTGCTGCTTTTTGTGCGGGTACAAAATTGTCTACATCTTTTTTAATGATGCGGCCGTTATCCCCACTGCCTTGCACCTGCTTAATATCAATGCCTTTTTCAGCTGCCAGCTTTTTTGCAAGCGGCGAAGCTTTCACGCGTTCATCAGTAGATGTGGTTTGCTCTTCTCCCTGAACTACCTGCTGGGGCTGCTCCTGTAAAGGTGGAGGCGCCGGTGTACTTTTAGATGGCTCTCCTTGTTGTTTATTTTGACCAGATGGTTGTGGAGTGCTACCACCTTTAACTGCACTTACAATTTTTTGAACGTCCACTTTGCTTTCGTCACCAATAATACAAAGCAGGCTATTCACCGCTACCTTTTCACCCTTTTTTGCTCCCTGGTATAAAAGTTTGCCGTCTTTATAGCTTTCCAAATCCATGGTAGCTTTATCGGTTTCTATTTCAGCCAGCAGGTCGCCTTTCTTTACTGTATCACCTACCTGTTTATGCCAGGCCGCTATCACGCCTTCCGTCATCGTATCGCTTAAGCGCGGCATCAGCACTACTTCTTCCATTCTGCTTACATCCGGCTGCTCTCCTGCAGTATTGTTTTCAACTACGGCTTCCGGCTTTGGAGGCACATCACCCTCGCCCTTACCTACAATTTCATTTTCTTCTTTCACACTTTTTTGCATATCAGGTTGGGCCGGCCCTGCACCTTTCGGGGCAGTGTATTGCGATATGTCTTCACCCGATTGGCCAATAATAGCCAGCAGGTCATTTACTTGCAATTTGCCACCTTTTTCAGCGCCTACCATCAGTAAAGTGCCATCCTTATAGCTTTCCAGGTCCATCGTAGCTTTGTCGGTTTCTATTTCAGCCAACAAATCACCTTTCTTAACTGGGTCGCCCACTTTTTTATGCCAGGATGCTATTACTCCTTCAGTCATTGTATCGCTCAGGCGGGGCATCAATATCACTTCAGCCATATGCTATATAGTAAAATTTAAAGTTTGAGTGCCGAAATTAAATCAAAAGCACCAATTGTATTGTTTTGATTTATTTATTAAGTAATCTGGACATTTTTAACCCTGCCAGTACGTTTTAAAACGCCCCAGTGCTGCAGCTCACCTTTGATGGCTCTTCGTACCGATTTGAACAATACATACCACATCAGCCAGCGGTAAACAATCCGTTGTGGAATAATCCATATCAGCCGCGAAAGATGTTCGCCTTCCATTAAAAAAGCCGCAAATGCCACCAGTGCATCTACCAGCATAAATACTAAATAGTAAGGTAAAATTCTGGCGGCATTGCCGGTTAGCAGTCCGATCAGCATAAAGAAATCGGCAATGGGAACTACAGAGGGTATGATGTATTGAAACAGTAAAATATTGGGCATTGCCAGCCAGCTTAACCATTTGTAACGGTTATTAAACAATAAATCGCGGTGCTTCCAAAAGGTTTGCAATACTCCAAAGCTCCAGCGGAAACGCTGTTTCAAAAATGGCTTCAGGTTTTCAGGAGCTTCTGTATACGCCAGTGCATCGGTTTCATTACTTACAATATATCCTGCCCTTATGATGCGAATGGTTACATCGCAATCTTCGGCAAGCGTATCGGTAGTAAAACCACCGGCTACTTCAATGGCTTCTTTTTTAAAAGCACCGATAGCACCGGGTACTACTGTAATAGCATTTAAATAAGCAAAGGCTCTGCGGTCAAAGTTCTGGCTACTGATGTATTCGATAGCCTGCCATTTAGTAAGCATATTTACCTCGTTGCCCACTTTTACGTTTCCGGCTACTGCGCCCACTTCGCCTTTTGGGGATGGGTTTAAAAAGTGTTTCATCAACTGAGATACCGCATCCGATTTCAGTTGGGTATCTGCATCAATACATACTACATATTCCGCTGCGGAACGACTGATACCAAAGTTCAGCGCAGAAGCTTTTCCTCCATTTGGTTTCGTAAATACTTTCACGTTTTGATATCCATCAAAAGCCGTTGCTACCTTTTGATAGGTGGCATCTTTGCTTCCATCGTCTACAAAAATTATTTCAAAAGCAGGATAATCCGTCTTTAATAAATTGTATAATGAGCTTACCGCATTTACCTCTTCGTTATATGCCGGAACAATAATAGAAACAAGCGGATACTGCTGCAAAGCCGGAAGCAGGAGCGCTTCTTTTCTTTCTAATCTTTTTTGCTTCCACGATAGCCATGCCATCAGCAGAATACGGGCCAACGAAAGAATGATAAATACAATAAACATCGAAAATAAAAAGTGGCCGCCCCAATATCCTAATTCAGCCATTACAAAATTTAGCTGTATTAAATAATAGCCGCTCCCTTTGGGTACCGGAGGCATCAGGTCGTCTTTTTTCTTACCCAGCAAATCAGCAACAGTTGTAAACGTATATCCTCGTTTTTTAAAGTATTCTATAATCTGTGGTAGTGCTTTTATGGTTTCTTCGCGGGTTTCGCCACCGGCATCGTGCATTAAAATAATATTGCCTCCGTTGCCTGCAGCATTGGCGGCTTCTTTGAGTCGTATCACTCTTTGCACAATGGTATCGGCCTTTACGCCAGGCTCCCAATCTTCGGGATCTATGGATTCGCCTACGTCTAAAAAATTTTTAGTACGGGCCAGTGCTACCGGTTCCAATTCCTCCATTTTTTCCGGTTCGAAATCGGCATTATAAGGCGCCCTGAACAATATGGTAGAGTGCCCTGTAATACATTCAATCAGCAGCCGGGTAGATTCTATTTCTATATCAGCTCTTTTAGTGCTTACTTCTGCAATATTGGGATGCGTAAACGTATGATCGCCAATTTCGTGTCCTTCATTATACAATCTTTTTATTATTGGGATATTATCTTCTGCATTAATGCCTACTACAAAAAAAGTGGCCGGAACATGCTCTTTGCTCAATATGTCTAAAACCTTTGGAGTAAAGCGTGGATCGGGGCCATCGTCAAAAGTAAGTACCAGTTTTTTGGGACTGGCGGCTCCATACTTATGTACCACAAACATAGCCGGAAGACTTTCATAATTCTCTTCACTAATCAACATTTCTGAGGTGTCTACTTCCGGAGCAATACGCCCCTTTGTAGGAGTAGCTTTTACATCCAATATTTCGCCATCGCCTATATAGTCCACATCGTCGCTGGAGGTAACAGAAGTAAAGGCATTAAAGTCAAATGTTTTAATAGCCTGTTTGCTCATGTCCTTATTATAAAATTCCCAAATGCGGTAGTCCTCATCGCCGAGCCGCCAAAGGGCCACACCCCCTAAGCCATATTCGGTAGCAAAGCGCATACTATTGAAAGCGGTGGCTGCATCTGTAAAATACACATCATGATCTATTTTATCATCGTCAGTATAACTATAATGCAGGTTGTAGGAGTTATTGTCAAAATCAATTTTTTCGCCCGATGCCTTTGCTGTGGTCAGGGCTTCCTGGTATGAAACTGTGGTTCCCTGGTCGTTCTTTGGCCAGTCATATCCATATGCGGCGAGGCAAAGAATTACTTTCTGTGATGGAATTTGGCGGGCTGCATTATCTACTGCGCCCTCTATCCATTTCTGATCGGCAATAGGGCCGGGGGCAGTATTGTCGGAATACTGGTCATACGCCATCAGGAAAATATAGTCATTGTAATTGGCGAGTTCTTTATAGTTATAATCTTCGTTAAAAGGTTCCACATCCTGCGTCACCAAAAAACCGGCGGCGTGCAACTTTTCGTATAGCTCTTTTTGAAAAAGGGTAAAAGGCTCATCTGTTTTTTCAGTTAAATTTTCCAAATCAACATTTACCCCGGCCAGTTTATTTTTTTGCAGAATGGCTAATACATCATTAATCAACCGTTCTTTTTTTGCCGGGTTGGTAATAATGCGATGTACGGTAGCGCCGTTAAAATCAGTTTTGTAAAAGTTGGAAAGCATAGGCACTATTTTTACGCCTGCTTTTTTCATAACCGCAAAGGCACGTTCGTCCAGGTTGGTTCTTAAGGTATCGGCTGTCGGGTCAATAAACATCCACTCCGGCATTATTAAATTAACCTTATCAATATTGCGTTGCAGCGAGAAAAAAGATTGCGGGTCCCACGCCACATAAAAAGCAGCCCGTATGCTGCAGGCCTTATCCTTGCTGATGGGTTTTTTTGTAAAGCTGTAAGGTGCTATTGCTTTGCGGCCTCCTTTGTTATAGAGCTTTCCAAAATCAATAAACTTTCGGAAACCTGCGTACTTTTTTGCCAGTAATGCATTTTTATAAATAATAGTATTGTTGGGGTTTAATACTTGCTTATAAGCTGCTGCCCGCTGCTGCATAGGAGGTATGGCCGGCATATACGACCGCAATAAGGTGATAATAATGATTGTAATACCTAGAGCAGCAAAAAAAAGTAAAAGCCGACCCGACCATTTAAAGCGCTGCCAGCGTGAAGAAGAAGCTGTTTGAAATACCTGGTGCCCTTGCATTAATTTATTTTGATATTAGATAGCAAACGCAATACTAAGTTGAATCTTACTCTGTTAAGGCATTGTTTTAACCGGTTAATGCACCGTTAATCCAATTGAAGCCGTAAGCGTTCTTTCAGTTCCTGCACCAAAGGGTAGTGCTCTGCCATTTTCTGATACTGTTCTTTAGCTGTAAGTGGCCTTTCATATTGGATAGTGCCGCCTTCCACTTCTATTAAAGTAATTGCAAACTGCAACTGTTTATTGCATAATTCCTTTTGCAAAAATTCCGAAGCGGCCGAACGTTCCATTTCTATAAATTTCTGCTGCAGGTTATTAGTAGCCGTCGCTTCAAAACTATTGTCGTCTTTAATATGCAAAGTGGCGAGTTCAAAACTTTGGGCAGCCGGGTTTTTTGCAGCTTTCAATATTGCGATATACTTATCCCAGCCGGCTTGTAACTGCACAGGTTGCAATGGCTTATCTGCAATAATACTATCGGTGCAATTGGCCTTCTCTATTTGTTGCCGTAAACTGGCTAAAGAGGAAAGCTTTGATTTCCCGGCAAAAGGTTTAGCAGCCGGTGCAGGTGTTTGTTTAGGTTCCTGAATTTCTGTTGGTTTTTCGGCCCTTGTTTCTATTATGAGCTTAGCAGCCGTATCGTTTTTTGCAACAGCTGGTAAAGGTTTCG
>JAICHT010000157.1 GCA_025924755.1 Chitinophagaceae bacterium
AATGTTTTTAATAAAATAATCATTAAAAGCCATTTTTAAGTTGGCATCTCCGCGGGCTTCTTTTCTTAACTCATCGCTAAAGGCAACAGTACTTTGCAGAGTAGGCCTGCCGCTTGCTTTATCCCACACATAAAAATAATACCCGTCTACATTACCCTTGCGCTGCTTATAGTAAAACGAGGTTAAAAAGTAGCGTTTGTTTACGTTATCCACCTTTATATGCAGCTCGTCGAGGTAAAGCTTATCATCACTTACGGGGTTCATAGTAAAGGCATCCGCCATTGCCGGCTTCAATACCAGTTGTGTTTTTATAATGGCATCGTTACTATTGCGGATGAATTTGGCAAATACCATATCGCCGTCGTTATCCAATGAAAATTCATTTAAATATTCGTTGCGTTCATCCATATCCAATGGCAGGGTGCTATGCTTTTTTAAGGAAAGGTTGTTATCAAATAAAAGCGTGGATATTAAATAATGCTCTTTGTTGCGGGAGTTGATTTTAAATACCAGAATGCTGCTTTTATCTTCATTGCTGATGACAGAATAGATTTTATTAGTAGAAGCAAGCCCAATATGCGAAGTATCCAACTGTATAATATCCGATACTTTTTTGCCTGCCCCATCCAGCTTCACCGCGTCGCAATACACTATATTCTTTTTTTGATATTGGTATATCAAATAAGCGAAATCGTTGTATGGAAAAAAGTCAACATTGATCAACCGGTCATTCGGCAGGTAATCCTGGTCTTCGCGGCTTATTTCAATCATATCATTATCGTACACACAGATGTAATTGCCGTTTTTGATGTTTTTATGAATCAGAAAATTGCCGGATATCTTTCCTATTATTTCAAAGTTCATGCGGCGGCTGTCTTCTTTATCCGGTTCAGAATATACAATCCGCTGGGCATGGACCAATTGGCAAAAGAGCACTAAAATCAACCCTGTTATATACGAGTGCAATCTCATAATGGCTTTAGAAATTTATATTTAAAGTTAACCTTTGTCTGCTTACAGACATACTATTGTGAGGATAGTTTTGTTGTATAAACGTTTAAAATAAAGATTAGTATATGGCGTTATGTAAAGCGGTCAATTTGCTATACATTTAACTATACCTTTGCAGCCTTGTATTGTGCAAAAAAAACGGGATCAACGTGAAAATTCCTCTTAACAAAGTTACTACAGCGGGATTAATAGTAGCATTGGGTATAATATATGGCGATATCGGAACCTCGCCGCTGTATGTATTAAGTGCAATAACCAATGGCAAGGTCATATCGGATTACCTTATTATTGGTTCCCTTTCCTGCATTATCTGGACGCTTACTTTACAAACCACGGTTAAATACGTAATACTCACTCTTAAGGCTGACAACCGGGGTGAAGGTGGTATTTTCTCACTATATGCCCTGGTGCGGCGGCGAAAACGGTGGCTGGTATTGCCGGCGATGATTGGCGGCGCAGCGCTTATTGCTGATGGTATGATTACGCCGCCCATATCGGTTACCGCAGCCATAGAAGGTTTACGCCAGGTACCCTTTTTTCAAAATATTGGCGACTGGACCATCGTGTATATTGTAATAGGCATATTGACCGCTATGTTTTTTGTACAGCAATTTGGCACTGCTTCCATTGGCCGCCTGTTTGGTCCGGTGATGAGCATCTGGTTTTTAATGCTTGCTGTATTAGGCTCGGTACATTTGGTAGATGACCTTCATATTTTTAAAGCGTTTAACCCTTACTATGCCATTCATTTATTAATTACTTACCCGAAAGGTTTCTATATACTGGGTTCGGTATTTTTATGTACTACTGGTGCTGAAGCTCTTTACTCCGACCTGGGGCATTGCGGCAGAAGCAATATCCGCTATTCGTGGGCATTTGTAAAAATCTGTCTTATTTTAAACTACTTAGGGCAGGGTGCCTGGCTGATTGCGCACCACAATGGGCAGTTGATAACGCAGCAGATGATTGAAACCGGCTTCAATTCTTTTTATGCCATGATGCCGCAATGGTTTAAACTTCCGGGTATTGCCATTGCTACGGCGGCGGCCATTATTGCCAGCCAGGCTTTACTTACCGGTTCCTTTACCCTTATTAGCGAGGCGATGCGGTTGAACCTGTGGCCTAAATTAAAAATCAATTATCCTACAGAAGAAAGAGGCCAGTTATATATACCCGGTGTCAATACGCTCTTGTTTGTAGGTTGTATCGGCATCGTTCTGTATTTTAAAAAGTCAAGCAATATGGATGCGGCTTATGGACTGGCCATTACCTTATGCATGATCGCCACCTCGCTATTATTTGCCAACTTTTTAGTATTGCGTCGGGCAGCCAAAATCTGGATATACCTATACCTGTTAGTATACCTAAGCATAGAACTCAGCTTTCTGTTTGCCAATTTAAATAAATTTCCGCACGGCGGCTATGTAGCTACTATTGTAGGCAGCTTACTTTTTTCGGTCATGTACATCTGGTACCGCTCCAGGAAAATCAAAAACAGGTATGTGGAATTTGTGCGGCTGGAAGATTATATACCCAAAATACAGGAGCTAAGCAACGACCGCTCGGTACCAAAGTATGCTACGCACCTGGTGTATTTAACCAGTGCCGACAACCCCAAGGAAATAGAACACAAGATCATTTATTCCATATTAAACCGAAAACCTAAACGGGCCGACATCTACTGGTTTATTCACGTAGATACGCTGGATGAACCGTACACAGCCGAGTATCGGGTAGACCATATTATTCCCAACGATATTATACGGGTGGAGTTCCGGCTTGGATTTCGGATGGAGCCCCGGATTAACCTGATGTTCCGTAAAGTGGTGGAAGACCTGGTAAAAAATAAAGAAGTGAACATTACCAGCCGCTACGAAAGCCTGGAACGGAGTAATGTGGTGGGCGACTTTTCTTTTATTGTAATGGAAAAATATTTAAGCCAGGACAATGAACTGCCCATATGGGAACGGCTAATCATGAAATTGCATTTCTGGGTAAAAGAACTGAGCCTGTCAGAAGAAAGAGGTTTTGGACTAGACACCAGTATGGTAACTATAGAAAAGTTTCCGCTGATAGTAGCGCCGGTTACTAATCTTAAATTAAAACGTATTGGCGAAGAATTATAAAAGCATTTAACTTTTAAGGAATATACAAGCGGGAAGTTAACTACTTCCCGCTTTTGCTTTTTTGAATACGGAACTTTATAGAAGAGACACAGGCAAAAGAGGAATTGAAACGCCGGCATTTGCAAAAGTTTTTTCAACTGTTTACATTTGTTTCTATTAATAAGTAATTAAAGTAAACAGAACCGTTTTACTTTAATCATACATGTAATCCTAAAAAAACCGTACTATGAAAAGGCTTTACTTATTTCCGGTATTCGCGGCAGTTCTTTTTGCTTCCTGTAAATCAGCCAGTAAATCTTACGAACGGGGTAATTTTTCAGAAGCCATTGCCCTGTCTTTAAAAAAATTGCAAAAAAATCCGGATGATTATGATTCCAGAACCGTTTTAAAAAAAGCATATACTTATGGTGTATCCCAGTATGAAGATCAGATCCGTATTTTATTAAACAGCAACAGCGACACCAAATATGACCAGGCGTACCGCCAGTATATGGAACTGCAAAACTTGTACACTACCATCCGCCAATACCCTACAGCTGCCCAATATGTAAAACCTGCCGACTATAGCAATCTTGTAGAAACGTATAGCGACAAAGCGGCTAACGCCCATCTTGAAAAAGCAGTGGGCTGGTTGCAGGAAAATGACAGGCTTGCTTACAGGAAAGCCTACCAGGAATTTGCAAATGCGTTGCGCTACAAACCCAATGATATCAACATTCAAAAACAGGCACAGGCATCGTACGAAGCGGCACTGGTAAAGGTATTAGTAGTTCCTATGAATGCATCCGGCAGCAATTACTATACAGATGGCTCATCGCAAACACGCAGTTACCAGGATGGACTGGTACGCAGTTTTAACTACACCAACCGTAATAATTTTATACAGTTTTATACCAGTTGGGATACGCAGAATAATAAAGTAGCCCCTGATGAAATACTGGAAATGCGTATGGGACGAATCTATTTTGGACAGCCTTCTGACCAGCAGACTTCCAAACAAACTTCTAAAGACGTAGTAGTAAAAGAAACCGTTTACAGTAAAGATTCTGTGGCCAAAGAATATGCAAAATTGGTGGCCAATGTAACCACTACCCATAGAACAATAGTTTCCAATGCGGATATGTATGTAACTGCCAGGGACACCAAAGGAAAAACTTTATGGACAGATGATATTGCCGGCGAACATCAGTGGCAGGCCGATTATGCCACCTATACCGGCGATGAACGTGCCCTCAGCGATGCGGATAAAAAATTGATCAACAAAAAAATAAATGCGCCGCAGCAGGAAGAGATTGTGAATGCGTTACTAAAGCAAATTGAAAACAATTTATCGGCCCGGTTAAGTAATTACTATAGCAACTACAAATAAAGAAAGTTATATTCTTGTAAAAGGAACCTGCTTTGGCAGCGTTCCTTTTTTGTTTCAGTTTGTTACTCCGGTGATGCCACTTTAAAAACACCTATTGCTTAACGGGATATAGCTTCTTCTTTAAGAACAACGCCCTCCTCTTTTATAGTTAATTGATACCGCCCTCCTACTTTCAAGGCGTAATTTTCCTTTTCATGGCTTACCGGGAAGCCAAAGCATACCGGATATTTACATTCGTGTACCACATCCTTTATTATTTCGTACACCGCTTTACCAAAAGGCCGTTCGGTATCTTTAACATCCGTAAACCCACCCACTACCAATCCGGCCAGCTTTTTTAATTGCCCGCTGCGTTTTAGCTGCAAAAACATCCGGTCAATATTATACAGGTACTCTCCTACATCTTCCATAAAAAAAATTTTATTTTTTGCCTGGGCCTCGGAATCAGTGCCGGTTATATGTGCCAGCAAGGTAAGGTTGCCACCAACCAATACACCTGAAGCTTTGCCAGGCCTGTTTAATGCATTTGCGGCACATTCATACTTTGCGGGCTTACCTTCCAATGCATTTTTTAATGATAGAATATAAGGATTATCGGGCTCCGCATCATTAAAGGCAGCAGCCATCGGCGCATGTATCGTAGCAATTTTATACCGGGTTAATATATGCGTGTGCAATGCAGTAATATCGCTGAAGCCAATAATCCATTTGGGCGATTTTTTAAATTTTTTAAAGCTTATATCATCTATAATCCGGCTGACGCCATAGCCGCCACGGGCACATAATATAGCATGCACTTCTTTATCGTCCAGCATTTGTTGCAGATCATCCAGCCGTTCTTTGTCAGTGCCTGAAAAATAGTTGGAAGAAGTGCTGTGTACCGTGGCGCCCAGTTTTACTTTGTAACCCCAACTTTGCAAGGCTTGAATACAAGCTTGCATCTTTTCGAAAGGCATAAAACCTGCCGGCGCTACTATACCAATAGTGTCGTTCTTTTTTAAATAAGGTGGAATGATTGTCATATAATTTCTGTTAGTGAAACTTCGTTTGCCGTAACGGTTAACCGGTGCTTGCTGCCACATTTTAAAGCATAATTGGCCCGCTGATGGCCTACAGGAAAATCGAAACAAACCGGGTAGTTGTATTCTTTTACTTTCTCCAATACAATATCTTCGATGGTTCTTCCAAACTCCTCCGTTTCATCATCCGTTTTCACATCAAAGCCACCAACGATCAACCCCTTTAAATGCTTCAGCTTTCCGGTTCGTTTTAAATTCCAGAACATACGGTCAATACTGTACAAATATTCTTCGGTATCTTCTACAAATAATATTTTCCCATCCGTCTTAATATCCGACGAACTGCCAGCCAGGGATTCAATAGTATTTAAATTTCCTCCTATTAGCACTCCTTCTGCATTGCCCCATTTATTGTGGCTGTTTGGCGTAGCGGTATAAGCCATCTTCTTTCCTTCCAATGCATCTTTTATAGACAGTACCGTATCTTTTTGAACCGTAGCCGCCAACGTCCAGATATCGGGAAAGCTGTTGCACATTTTTGAATGTAGGGTAGCTATATGGCAGTTATGATGGATATGATTGTGAAATACCGTAATATCACTAAAGCCAATAATCCACTTGGGTCTTTTCTTGAACGGCGCCCAGTTTATTTTATCCACAATGCGTACCGATCCGTAACCCCCGCGGGCACACATAATAGCTTTTATATTCGGATCATTCAGCATAGTCTGCATATCAAGCAGCCGTTCTTCGTCAGTACCGCCAAACGTAAAGTCACGCTTGCCAATCGTATTGCCTACTTTAATAGTATAACCCCAACTTTGCATGGCAGCGATAGCCGGTTCTATCTGTTGTAGGGTAATATACCCGGCAGGGGCCGTAATGCCGATGGTATCACCGGTTTTTAAGTACGGCGGTTTTTTATAGGCAGCCGTTATTCTCTCGCCTATAGTTCCGGCAAACGATGGTTGGAAAGGTATAAGGGTTCCGGCTGTTAAAGCACCGGCAGCGTTTAAAAAGCTTTTACGGTTCATAGTATGCAGCACAATTTATAGCATACCAATATAACTTACAAGTTGAAAGCTTTACGGTATTTTTGTGACCGAAATTTAATAGATGATATAAATGTGTTTAGCTTGTACTGATTATTATGTATGATACTATAATAGTACGGTCTTGCTGGTGAAGGCCCTGATAGTATTGCTTTCAGATGCTTCATTTTCACCCGTAATGACAGCAATATAGTATCTGATACATTAATACAGTACCGGCAGGTAAAACAGTACTACATTGTTGAATAGCCTTTCTGCAGATGCAGGTGCGACGCAAAAAATGATGCTGTTAGTAAAGAAGCAGATTACATAACTATATTGACAACATTAGAAATGACAACTGAAAATACTATTGACAATATCACTTTAGCAAACGAAGAAAAGAAAAGCCCGAAGCGCTATTTAATTACCGCAGCATTGCCCTATGCCAACGGGCAAAAGCATATTGGTCATTTAGCCGGTGCTTATATTCCTGCCGATATTTATGTGCGCTACCTGCGGGCACAAAAGCGGGATGTGGTGTTTGTATGCGGCAGCGATGAACATGGAACGGCTATACCCATACAAGCTATGAAAGAAG
The DNA here is from genome assembly GCA_025924755.1 of Chitinophagaceae bacterium. Classification (GTDB taxonomy): domain Bacteria; phylum Bacteroidota; class Bacteroidia; order Chitinophagales; family Chitinophagaceae; genus Flavisolibacter. The sequence continues at coordinate 7,158 of JAICHT010000157.1, forward strand.
GCACTACGCCGCAGGCAATCATCGACAAGTACCACGTAATAATGAAGCAGAATTTTGACGACTTGTCTATTGGTTTTGATATATATGACCGCACCAGCAATCCGCTGCATCATGAAACCACCCAGGAGTTTTTTACCTACTTAAACAGCCGTGGCGACCTGGAAATAAAAGAAAGCGAACAATATTACGACGAACAGGCACAGACTTTTTTGGCCGACCGGTATATAAAAGGTACTTGCCCCAATTGTGGTTTTGTGGGTGCGTATGGCGATCAGTGCGAAAATTGCGGCACTTCATTAAGCCCTGACGAACTGATAAATCCCATCAGCACATTAAGCGGTAACCCGCCGGTAAAAAAGCCAACAAAACATTGGTATCTGCCACTGGATAAGCATGAAGATTTTTTACGCAAATGGATATTAGAAGAACACGCTTCCGACTGGAAAGCCAACGTGCTGGGGCAGTGTAAAAGCTGGATTGATGCGGGTTTGCAGCCTCGTGCGGTAACCCGAGATCTGGATTGGGGTGTAAAAGTGCCGCTGCCGGATGCTGCAGGAAAAGTGTTGTACGTGTGGTTTGATGCGCCTATAGGTTATATCAGCGCCACCAAGCAATGGGCTATCAATACAGGCAACGACTGGAAGCCCTACTGGCAGGATAAAGACACGAAACTGGTACATTTTATAGGTAAGGATAATATTGTTTTTCATTGTATTATTTTCCCGATAATGCTGAAGCTGCACGATTATATATTACCCGAAAATGTACCGGCTAATGAGTTTATGAACCTGGAGGGCGATAAGATGAGCACCAGCCGAAACTGGAAGCTGGATATGCAGGATTATATTGATGATTTTATCAAGAAAGAAAATGGCGGCCCTCAACTGGCGGATGCCCTGCGTTATTCTTTGACGACTATTCTACCGGAAACCAAGGATAGTGAATTTACATGGAAAGGATTTCA
>JAICHT010000158.1 GCA_025924755.1 Chitinophagaceae bacterium
AACCAAAAAGTTTTCCTTCTTCAGTACGGCATTACAACAGTTGGGCAAGCCTCTGAATTATTTTTTTCCCTTTCATATATTCAATATGCTGCTGCCTTTAATGCAATTGTAACCCGCATTTTTAATAAGGATTGATAAGCTGGTGGAAATAGCATTGATTATTACTTTTTCCTGGATACTGATCCAGTGCGTCAAAGTGGTACAAGCATATGTATATTATAAATACGATCTGAAAAAATCAAACAACCTGCGGGAGCGAAAAATACGAACACAATTGCTTTACATCCGGCAGGTAGTAGTGGGGCTGATTGTATTTTTAACCATAGCCGCTATTTTACTAAGCTTTAGCAGCCTTCGAAAAATTTGAGCCGGCTTACTTACCGGTGAAGGTGTGGGTGGGATTATAATTGGCTTTGCCGCACAACGATCGTTGGGAAATTTACTGGCAGGTTTTCAAATAGCCTTTACACAACCCATACGCCTGGACGATGCAGTGCTGGTTGAAGGCGAATTTGGCAATATTGAAGAAATTACTTTAACCTATGTAGTAGTACGCATTTGGGATGAGAGGCGGCTGGTACTACCCATTAATTATTTTATTGAAAAGCCTTTTCAAAACTGGACGCGAAAAACATCTGAGTTGCTGGGAGTGGTAATGCTGTATACCGACTATACTATACCGGTAGAAAGCCTGCGGCTGGAACTCACACGCCTCTTGCAAAGCAGCAGCCTGTGGGATGGAAAAGTAAATGGCATACAAGTAACAGATGCTACTTCCACTACCATTCAGTTAAGAGCTTTGATGAGTGCAAGAAACTCCGGTGAAGCATTTGACCTTCGCTGCTATGTAAGAGAAAACCTAATTCGGTATATTAAAGAAAATTACCCGGAAAGCTTGCCCAAAACAAGAGCAGAAATACAAGATCTGCCTATTGATAAAAAGGCATAAGGCAATTGGCATAACTGCCTTGCAAATTTATTTTTATTCCCTTGCTTTTATAATTAGATTTATTGCCATTATTACTTACCAGATTTATTTTGCCATGAAACGAAAGCTTGCCTTTTTTTTATTTTTAATTTATCATGCAGTTCAGTTGCAGGCACAAACCCACCGGTTTATTTACACCAGGGGAAAAGAAATTGTGCTGCCGAATGGTAAGCCTTTTTTAATACAAGGTACCAACCTTGGAAACTGGCTGGTGCCGGAAGGCTATATGTTTAAATTTACATCGGTAAATTCTGCCCGGCTAATTAATAGAAATATCAGTGAACTGATTGGCCCGGAGCAGGCACGGGTTTTCTGGAAGCAATTTCTGCAGAACTATATCACAGAAGCCGATATTCATTACCTAAAAAGTTTAGGTATGAATTCCATACGTGTTCCATTTAATTACCGCCTGTTTACCAATGAAACGTATTTGGGGGAAAACAATGACCAGCACGGCTTTGAGCTGTTTGACAAACTGATAAGCTGGTGCAAAAAAGAAAATTTGTATGTGCTGCTGGATATGCATTGTGCTCCGGGCGGGCAAACCGGCGACAACATTGATGATGGATACGGTTACCCTTTTTTATTTGATAATGAAGCAGACCAGGAACTTACTGCATCTATATGGAAAAGAATAGCAGACCGGTATAAAAATGAACCCATTATTTTAGGATATGATTTGTTAAACGAACCCATTGCTACTTACTTTGATGCCAGTCATTTTAACCCGAAACTGGAACCATTATACAAGCGAATAGCCGCTGCCATAAGAGAAGTAGATAAAAACCATTTATTGTTTTTAGGCGGCGCCCAGTGGGACTCGAATTTTAAACCATTCGGCCCTCCTTTCGATGATAAACTGGTATACACCTTTCACAAATACTGGACGGCGCCTACTCAAAAAGTGGTGGAAGATTATATGGCGTTCAGAGACAAATACAACGTTCCTATTTATTGCGGCGAAACCGGTGAGAACACCGATCAATGGGTAGATAGTTTTAGAACCACACTAGAAAAAGCAAATATCGGCTGGCACTTTTGGCCTTATAAAAAAATAGATAATACCCGTGGCATTGTGCAATTTCCAAAGCCGGCTACGTATGATACGCTGATCAATTATACAGAAATCAATAAAAACAATTTTGAAGACATCCGGAAAGCAAGGCCAAAAGATATGCAGGCTATAACAAAAGCATTAGACGGCTTTTTGCAAAATTGCAAATTTGAAAACTGCATACCAAACGAAGGATATATCCGGGCACTGGGACTATCATTCAAGAAAATAAAAGAGTAAAACTCAATGCCGAGCTTTTTTGAAAGGCACCACCACAACAGGCTTTGTGGCATGCTGCACAATATATTTGGCCGTACCGCCTACTATCAACCCGGATAAGCCGGTGCGGCCATATTTGCCAATAACAATAAAACAAGCATCCTGTTCTATAGCCGTCTCAATTATATCCATTTTAGGATCACCGATAAATGAAATAATATTCGTTGGCACTTCCGGGTGGCTGTTTTTAACGGCTTCCAGCTTTTGACCTGCCACATATTTTCGCTCCTCCCACTGGTCGGCAAACATCATGTCTGAATCGGCAAAGGCATAATTAACAAATTTGTTGATGACAGTAATTAAAGTTACAGAAGCCTGCATCTTTGCCGCCAGCTCATAACCGATCTTTTCAACATCTCTGGACAACTCACTGAAATCAAGTGCAACAAGAATCGTTTTCATACTGCAAAATTATCATACAATTTAATGATTTCATTATACACTATCTACACAATCAAAAGCTTTTGATGACGAATAACATAAGCATATACTATTTCGTTAAAACAGCAAGAGGCATTTTTTATTCACAGGCGTAAGCCATGTTATTTACTATGATTATTAAAAATAAATCTGGAAACTTTGCGAAATGAAGTATATAAATTGAGAAAGAATTAATATCAACTGAAACATATGGATTTTGATTTTCAAAAAAACATTGTATTGGAAAACACCCGTGCCTTGTTGGCGCCTTTGCAGGAGAAGGATTTTGAAAACCTGATCTCCATTGCTACTGCCGATGCCAGCTTGTTGCAATATTCACCGTTATCTGTACATTCAAAAGAATTATTGCAATCTTATATTGCAAATGCTCTTACAGAAAGAACCAACCGGTTTCGATATGCATTTGTGATATATGATAAACAGTTGAACCAATATGCAGGTAGTACCAGTTTTGCCAATATATCCAACAAAGACAAACGGCTGGAAATAGGATGGACATGGATAGGAAAGCAATTTCAAAAAACAGGCTTGAACCGGGCCTGCAAATTACTGATGATGGAATATGCATTTGATACATTGGGTTTTGAACGTGTGGAATATAAAACCGACGAACGAAACCTGCAATCCAGAACCGCTATTGAAAAAATAGGAGGCAAACTGGAAGGCATATTAAGAAGCCATACCGTAGTGTCCGACGGCTACCGGCGCAATACCGTTTACTATAGTATTTTAAAGGCGGAATGGCCGGAAATAAAACACCGGCTTGTGAAACAGATTTCAGCATACGCATCATCTAACCCTTAGCAAAAGGTATTGCATACATTTACCGGTATTACAATTTTAAAATGGAAAAAATACAATGGGGCATTATTGGTTGCGGCGATGTTACGGAGGTTAAAAGCGGGCCTGCATTTAGCAAAGTACCGGATGCCGCTTTGGTGGCAGTAATGCGGCGCGATGTAGTTAAAGCAAAAGACTATGCCCGCAGGCACGGCGTTGCCAAATGGTATACCGATGCACAACAACTTATAAACGACCCGGAAGTAACGGCTATATATGTGGCAACGCCCCCAAACTCGCATGAAGCATATGCCGAGGCTGCTTTGCAGGCAGGCAAACCTGTGTATTTGGAAAAGCCCATGACCACCAATGCCGCTGCTGCAGAAAGAATAGTAAAGGTGGTACAAGATACAGGTGTTAAATTATCGGTAGCACATTACCGACGTCAGCAACCGCTTTTTAAAAAAGTAAGAGAGCTTTTAGCAGCTAATGCCATTGGTACTATCCGGTTTGTAAGCCTGCAATACTGCAAGCCGTCACTTACGGAAAAAGAAATGGAAGACCCTAAAATAAAATGGAGGCTGGATACTAATATCAGCGGTGGCGGATTGTTTCACGACCTGGCACCGCACCAATTGGATTTGATGATTTACTTCTTTGGCGATGTAAAAATAGCTTACGGTATGGCTTATAATCAAAGTGGACTATATGATGCTGATGATATGGTTAGTGGCTCCATATTATTTAAAAATGATATCCTGTTCCAGGGATTATGGTGCTTTTCGGTACCACCAGAAGAGACCAAAGATCAATGCGAAATTATAGGCTCGGAAGGAAAAATAACCTTTAGCGTTTTTAATCATAACCCAATAACCATTACAAAAAACGGCAAGACCGAAAGTTTGAATTTTGATAAGCTGGCACATGTGCAACAACCCATGATTGAAAAGGTGACGGCGTACTTCCTCCATAAAACTTCAAACCCCTGTACAGCCGCAGAAGGCCTGGAAGTGATGAAATTAATGGATACCTTTACCGTTGATAAAAGAAATAAAATTTTTTAAACATATTAGCTTATTATTTCTTTGCATCCTTAATTCTTATCATATTTGCGCCTCAATTGATAAACTGAAAATGAAAAACCTCTTTGCTACCCTATTGCTAGCCTCTTTGGTGATATGCCAAAGCTGTACTAATTCACCTCAAAACACAAAAACAGCTACCAGAACGGACAGCGCAAAATCCAACGCTGCTATAGCTCCCGCTACTGATATTAAAAATATCCCGGTAGCCAGTGCAGCTACTGTTTTAAGCCGTAAGGAAGTGCCCATTTTATGCTACCATCATATCAGAGACTGGAAGCCGAATGAGAAAGCAAGTATCAAAGAGTTTTTAATACCGGTAGATATTTTTAAGTCACAAATAAAAGCCCTGGCGGATAGTGGTTATCATACTATATCGCCCGACCAGTTATATGCGTACTTAAATACCGGCGCTGCTTTACCTGCTAAGCCAGTCTTAATAACCTTTGATGATACGGATGAAGATCAGTACACCATTGCAGCTCCCGAGCTGGCAAAGTACGGCTTCAAAGGCGTTTATTTTATCATGACAATTTCTATTGGCCGGCCCCGCTATATGACCAAAGAACAAATAAAAGATTTATCGGACAAAGGCAATACCATAGCGGCCCATACCTGGGATCATCATAACGTAAAAGGGTATACCGATGCCGACTGGGACAAACAATTTAATGTTCCGAAGCAAAAACTGGAAGCTATTATTGGCAAGCCGGTTGATTATTTTGCTTACCCATTTGGCGCCTGGAAAGAAGAAGTAATACCCCAGTTAAAAAAGAGTGGTTACAAAGCGGCCTTTCAATTGTCAACGAAAATCAGCCAGACAGAGCCGCTATATACTATCCGCAGAATTATTGTTCCGGCCTGGTCACCTGCCGGTGTTATCCGCGCCATGAAAGCTTCGTTTCATTAGAGCCGATATTATTTTATAAAATACATTAAAAAGCCGCTTCGTCAGCGGCTTTTTCTATTTAAAACAACCATAGGGAATTAAGAGATAAACGGGCTCACAATGGCTAATACTTGGTCTTTGGATAACGGCTCATCAAATGCTTCACTGGCTGCATTGGCTGATATGCTCATACCATTGATATTGGTAATTTGCACACCGGCCTGCATGGTATTGTCTTCCCCATCATATACGGCCTGCGCCGGAGGAATACCACCTGTATCTTTGCCGGTAATCCAGGGTTTTACACTGGCGCCTGCAGCCTGCCTGGTTTTACGCACATGCGAAGCATGTCTTGCTTCTACAGAGTGAATATCCAAAGCAGCAGTTAATACATCTTTATTGCTCATTAAGTTACCTGCCTGGCCTTTATATGCCCTCACACCGGTATCTTCAAAAGCTTGGGAAACGGCTAAGAACGTAGTATAATTGGTAAACACATCATTGAAGTTGCCTTTAGCCGTAAAGTCAAAAGTAGGCTTAGCTACCGGCATACCCCCGGCAGCAGTAATTGCTGATTTCAAAAAAGCCACGTGTTCATTTTCATGATCCCGTATAGTGGTGAAAGAACTTACCTGCGCAGCCGGTATCAGGCCCGAAGCCGCTACGGCAGTGGTATAAAATTCTGCCTCCAGGTATTCAAGGGTCAAGGCAAAGTTTAAAACATCCAGTACGCTGGTAGTTGTTTGCCCATAAGCGCTTTTAAACATAGAACCCAATGCCAATGGGATAGACGCCAATGCTACTTTTCCGGCAAAGCCAGAGAACTTTTTGATAGCGTCTCTTCTATCATTAAACCGGTCGTACACTTCCGGATCCGTTTCTTCAATTTGTTGAAATATATTAAGAAGATTCATATAAATAAGTTTATGGTAAGATGATTATTTAGGTAAGTTAGAGGCGTTAATAGTTGTTTTTACATAAGTAGCGGCAATAGCTAATACTTCGCTGGGCGTGCGGCTTTTGTCAAGGCCATTCATATCAATTACCGTGTTGTCGGCAAAGGTTCCCTCACTAATTAAATCGCGTATGAGTGCGGCGTGACGAGCTTCTACCGATACAATTTTACCTGCCAATACTAAATAGTTAGGGTCGGTTATTAAACGACCGGCGCCATTATAAGCTGAAACGCCTAAATCTTCAAAAGCCTTAGCAGTAGCCAATACGCTATCGCGGCTGGTAAAATCTATTGAAGAGAAATTTACTTCCAAACCCGGTATGGCTTTGCTCCCTAAAGCCGCTTTAAAAAATTCGCGATGCGCAATTTCATGATCCCGGATATCGGCCAAATACGATTTTTCTGCACTGCTGATATTTGAATACGGGCTATCAGAAACCTTAATATAAAATGCGGCTTCTAACTGCTCTAATGCATATGCGTAATTCAAAATGCCTATATCGCCACTGCCTAAATCTACAGTACCGCTTGTGGTAGTATCGCTTTTATCTTTGTGACAGGCAGTAGCGCCTAAAGCTACAGTTGCTGTTGCCCCAAATATTCCGGCGTAGCGCATAAATCTTCTACGGGAAAGTTGTTTCTGAGTGATCTCGTCTGCCAAAGTCGCCTCTTTGTTTGTTGCTTTAATGATTTCCATATTCATTTTTTAAGATTGAAAGAAACTTTTACCAAATAAATTTTAACACCTGTTTTCTATAGACTCCATATAACTACGAGACAACGGGTTGTTTTGGATTTGTATTTTTATGAAAATGGGTAAAGTTTATTTGACGGCCTGTAAAAAGAGTATTTACCAAAAAGAAACGAAAGATTAATTTCCAATTTGCGGCTGCGGTACAATGATTGCTTGCACATAACTATTATGTAGTTAGCAGCAATTGCGTTATAATTTTTGCAACATTTCTTCATCTATTGTAATAACATTCAAATTCAAAAAAGCAATGAAATATAATTTATTAGGCCATACAGGAGTTTTAGTATCAGAACTTTGCTTTGGTACTATGACGTTTGGGGGCAAAGGATATTGGGAGCATATTGGCAGCCAGCAGCAAGATGAAGTAAACAACTTATTAAAAATAGCCGTAAACGCAGGCATTAATTTTATTGATACGGCCAATGTATATTCTTATGGATTATCGGAACAATTGCTTGGCGAGGGTTTAAAGCAAACCGGAATTAATAAAAACGATTTATTCATTGCTACTAAAGTGCGTGGCCGCATGGGCGAAGGCATTAACCAATTGGGGCTTTCCCGGTATCATATATTTCAGTCGGTAGATGAAAGCTTGCAGCGTTTGCAAACAGATCATATTGATTTGTTGTATGTGCATGGAGCAGACCTCGCTACACCGGTAGAGCAGGTAGTGCACAGCCTGCACGATATAGTAGTAAGCGGTAAAGTTCGGTTTGTAGGAGTGTGTAACTGGCCGGCATGGATGGTAATGAAGGCTATGGGAATAGCGAAGCAACACGGCTGGCATGAGTTTGCGGCGATGCAATATTTTTATGCAATTGCCAACAGGGATGTGGAGCAGGAATTGATACCGCTTGCGCAAGATCAGCAC
>JAICHT010000159.1 GCA_025924755.1 Chitinophagaceae bacterium
AACTTTTCGTTCAATAAATAAACTGCAAAATAGTACCCGCACAAATGGTAATATACCTAACATCCATCCTATAGTAAGGGTGTTGCATAACACTGGACTTTTTATTTGCATTTTAAAAATACAAGCATAAAGTTTAATGACTTTGAATATTGTATAAATCGGCTAAATTTTTATAAATACCAAGCATATCCATTGTAGTCTATAAATTATACTACAGCAGGCTCTGTCAGTTTTAAGGGTATTTTTATAATTACTTTAGTGCCGGTACTTTCTCCATTTTCATCGTTCAGGTCAACAACTTTAAAATAAATCTCCTGTTTGTTTTCGATGTTCAGCATTTGCAACCGGTTGGCCGTAATCTGCATGCCCATTGATTTTTTGTACGAAGCTGATTTGCTTTTTAACAGCAATGCCTTTTGCCTGCCTATACCATTATCCGTTATCGTATAACATAGGCTATTGCCTTCCTGCTCTATTGAAATTACAAGTAATCCGCTGGCCTCTTTATGCATCAATCCATGCCATATGGCATTTTCTACAAAAGGCTGCAATAATAGCGGCGGCACCATTATGGCTTCTATATCCAGTGTTTCATCGCAATCAATTGTATATTGAAAGTGTTTTTTAAAGCGCACCTGCTCCAGTTCTATATACAACCGCAGGGTTTCTATTTCATCTGCTAACGATATAACTTTTTTAGATGAGCCTTGCAACACCATGCGGATCAGCCTTGAAAATTTAGTGAGGTAATCAGAAGCAATTTCTGTTTCATTGTTTAGTATAAAATGGTTAATGGCATTAAGGCAATTGAATATAAAATGCGGATTCATTTGTGACCGCAACACCTGCATTTCCGTTTCGGCTATTTTCTGGTTAAAAGCATGTTCTTTCCGTTTCTTTCTCGACTGTATTGATTTATATAATAGAACCGCAAAAGCTATAGTAGCTAACAAGGAAACAATAACCACATATAGCAGGCTGTTTTTGATTTGAATTTGCCTGTTTTGTAGCAGTGCCAGTTGCTTCAAATTCTGGTTTTCAATTTCTTTGCGTCGTATCATCCATTCCGATTCGCGGATGATGGTATTACGCCTGTTGTTTTCAGAAAATATAGAGTCGGCAGCCGACCGGTATACCCTGTAATAAAAAAGAGAAGAGTCTTTGTTCTTTAAGGAATCGTAAAGCATGGATAATTGCTGCGATGCATCGGACACCATTTCCAGGTTTTCATTTTTTTTGGCGATCTGAAGCGCATGGCTAAGCAGTTGTTTTTTCCCGTTCCATGCAATATCAGGCAAATACTTCGCCTCGGCAATATATGCCTGCGCCTGATTTCTTAAATCCGTTTCCATAAGCGACTCTTTTATGGCTTCATCGAAATAATACCGGGCCACATCTGGTTTTTTTTCGATTGCCATCAATTTGCCATAGTCAAGAAAATACTGAGAGAGAATATAACTTTCATTGGATAGTTTAGCGTAAGGCAAACCTTGCTGAAGTGCTGATCTTGCTTTGTCATATTGACTTTCGCTAAAATAGCAAGTAAAGAGTAATTCATAGTTAATAGCAACGCCTCTCCACGCTTTTAATTTTAAATTAATAGGCAACGCCTGAAGCACATATTGCCGGCAGCGTTCATAATCTTTTAGAACTTTAAAATTTTCGCCGATATTATTTAAGCTTACTGCTTTCAGCCGCAACGCACCGCAGGCTTCCGCTTCTTCAATGGCTTTAAAATTGGCGTTATTGCTAGATTCATAGTTGCCGGAATTATATAGGAGGATGCCGAGATTAATTTGCGCAAGCGATTTGCCAAATGTAAAATTAAGACTGTCGCTTAATGCAGACACTCTCTCGTAATAGGCAAAAGCCCGGCTGATGTCTTTTTCTGAAAGCCGGTAACTGATCCGGTGCAGGGTTTGTATATATTGCGAATCTATTTTCGGATGTGTATTCACCCAGTTTATCAGGCTGTCTACAAACTTATTTTGGGCATAGCAGGCGTTAAAAGTAAGGTTCAATATTACAATACTGATACGTAGAAAGAAGTATATGTTTTTTGGATACAGCATTGTTTCTGGCCAGCTTTGGTTTTATGTATAACATACAAGTGGTTGCATAGAAAGATTAAAAGTTCATGAAGTACGTAGTGGCTTTTTTAAAAAGAAAAATCTTCTTTAATAAGTTACACCTAATTTTCTCCCCCTTATCAAAACATTTTAAAGATAAAGAGCAACCATACTGCGAAAAGCTAAAACGAGTAATTGGCATATAAGGCGTTTAATTGGCAGAAGCGGCTGAGTACTTTGCAAAAGTTGGCAGGTACTATGACCCTCTTTTCTTTGGATTTTAGCTAAAAAATTTAGTTTCTGGCATTGAAAAAAAGCTGTATATTGCTGCATATAATATTGAGCACTATGATTAAAATGCAAGTAATTGGAAATTTAGGAAAAGACTGTGTGGTAAACACAGTAAACGGTAAAAATGTCATCAACTTTACGGTAGCCCATACCGAAAAGTATAAAGACAGCCAAGGCAACAACCAGGAAAAAACAACCTGGGTAGATTGTGCCTACTGGACCGACCGCGCCGGTTTGGCGCCCTATCTTACAAAAGGAAAACAGGTATTTGTAGAAGGCAATCCCGAGGTAAGAAGTTTTACCCGTAATGATGGTACTTCCGGTGCTTCGTTATCCATGAGGGTAAGGGAAGTACAGTTGTTAGGTGGCAAGGAAGGCGGTGGCGCTGCGTATACACATAATGAATCCCATCAGGCGGCTCCTGCCCGTAATGATGTGCCAAGCAGCATTAGCGAAGTGGCAGATGATTTGCCTTTTTAAGGTAATGAAATACGTATTTTACAATGCCCTGTAGCCAGCGGGGCATTTTTTTTATTTGGATTGCTATCAATTTCATTTTTTTGCAGTATGCAGGATCAAACATTTAGCTATCAAACTCTTTTTGATTTTACAAAAAGCATATTCAAAAATTTAGGCTTTACAGGCAGTGATACAGAATTAGCTACTACGGTTTTATTGTCGGCCGATTTGAGAGGAGTGGATTCGCATGGCATAGCCCGGTTAATTGGTTATGCCCGCCTGATAGAAGCCGGAAGGGCCAACCCAACCCCGGAAATAAAAGTGGTTTATGAAACGCCTTCAACTGCTACCGTGGATGGCGATAAAGGACTGGGACTGGTGGTAGCGCCTTTTGCCATGCAGGTAGCTATTGAAAAGGCCAAACAGGCCGGCACAGGTTGGGTAAGTGTAAAAAACAGCAATCATTTTGGTATTGCCGGTTATCATGCAATGATGGCTTTAAAGCAAGATATGATTGGTATTGCCATGACGAATGCCAGCGCATTGGTAGCGCCTACTTTTTCAGTAGAACGGATGTTGGGTACCAATCCCATATGCGTGGCAGTACCCGGTGGCGAGCAGCCTCCTTTTGTGGCGGATATGGCTACTACTACGGCGGCCAACGGGAAACTGGAAATCTTACAGCGCAAAAACCAGGATACGCCGGTAGGCTGGGTGCAGAATAAAAACGGTAAGTCTACCACCGATGCGCATGCTTTAAAAAACGGCGGCGCTTTGCTGCCATTGGGAAGCGACAAAGAACATGGAAGTCATAAAGGATATGCGTTAGGCGCCATAGTAGATATTTTTTCGGCTGTATTAAGCGGCGCTAATTACGGGCCGTGGGTGCCGCCATTTCCGGCTTATGTGCCAATGCCGCAAAATATGCCGGGAGAAGGAATCGGTCATTTTTTTGGGGCAATGCGTATAGATGCCTTCAGGCCGGCAGCAGAGTTTAAAAAGAATATGGATCAATGGCTGACCCGCTTTAGAAACGCGAAGCCAATGGATGAAAGTCAGCCGGTATTAGTACCCGGTGACCCGGAACGGGAAATGGAAAAGCAGCGGTTGCAATATGGAATTCCTTTGCATCCCGATGTAGTGAGAGAGCTGACGGCATTGAGTAAAAAACTGGATGTTCCATTTCCAGTGCATAATCTGCAATGCTAAGTTGTGAAATTTTGTAATTGATATTTTATTCTGATTGCTAATATTGGATGGATGTTAAAGGTAGCTGAATCATAAATTCGGCGCCTTCTCCTTCCTTCGTAGTTGCTTTTATTTCACCTCCGTGTGCTTTTATAATATCATAGCTCAATGAAAGTCCTAAGCCTGTTCCTTCGCCGGTAGGTTTGGTGGTGAAGAAGGGCTGAAAAATTTTATCCACTACCTGCTGAGGAATGCCATTACCGTTGTCCTTTACCCTTATGAAAATTTTATCATCCACTTTTTGCGTATTGACTGAAACAACAGGATGATAACTTTCACCACCCGTTTTCTTCTTTTCGTTCACTGCATAAAATGCATTGTTGAATAAGTTCAATAGCACTCTTCCAATATCCTGAGGAACGATATTTATCTTACCAATACTTCCATCAAAATCTGTTTTAAAATCTGCGTTGAAACCTTTATCCTTTGCACGCATGCCATGATAACTTAATCGTAAGTATTCATCGCACAAAGCATTGATATCTGTGAGCTCATTGATGCCTTTTGTTCTACGCGAATGTTGCAGCATTCCTTTTACAATCGCATCAGCCCGTTTGCCGTGGTAATTGATCTTCTCTTCATTTTCTTCAATGTCACTTGCAATCTCTTTTACTTCATTAAAGTTGTTCTGCTCAATTTCTCTTTTCAATTCGGCCACTAATTCTTTATTTACGTCTGAGAAATTATTGATGAAGTTGAGTGGGTTTTGAATTTCATGGGCAATGCCGGCAGTAAGTTCTCCCAGCGAAGCCATCTTCTCTGATTGAATGAGTTGAGCCTGGGTAGTGCGCAACTCCTCATAAGCCAGTTCTACTTTTTTCTTTTGCTTATCCGTTTCTTGTTGTTGAAGTTGTAGTAGTTGTAGTGACTTTTGCTTTTGTATATTATTTCGCCATAAAATAAAAGCAAGAAACAGAAATACGGCCGACGCTACCAGAACAATGTAAAGCTTTATTTTGTTTCGGTATTTCAACTTAGCCGTTTCGATAGCCTGCTGCCGTTGCTGCTCCAGTAACTTGAGGTTTTGTACTTTTTTTACTTTTTCAATATTAAACAAACTGTCCTTGGTGGCAATGCTCAATTCCTGGTAATGGAAAGCGCTGTCAAACTGTTTTTTTGTTTTAAATACTTCGGCCAGCAAAGTGCTTGTCTCTAAAACCTGCTTCAGAAACGGCGCTTCCTGTGATATAGCCAATGCTTTTCGTGCATAAAAAACAGAAGAATCTAATAAGCCTTTTTGCTTACAAACTTTGGCCAGTCCATAATAGTTGGATGAAAGCACTTCCTGATCGTTAATTGCCAGTGCATAAGGAATACTGAGTTGATAATATTTTAATGCAAGCGGAAAGTTCTTTAACGCATTATAAATTTCCCCGTAAGTATTCACAATGGCTCCCATCATATTATTATCGTGTAAGCGCTGCGCAAGCTGGTAAGCTAGCTGCACATAGTATAAAGCAGAATCCGTATTTTTCATTCGCAGATAAATGCTGCTTAAACTATATAAATCAAACATAAATCCTGAACTGTCTTTTGCCTTTTCGTCCACTTGCTTTGCTTTAAAAAGGTACGATAAGGCATGCCGGTATTCCTCTTGTTCGGTATATACATCCGCTATATTAAAATATGTAACAGCAATGGCTTGTTGTTGTTTCTTTAAATGTTCTTTCATTTCCAAAGCCCGGAAATACAACTCTAAAGCTTTAGGATAATCGCCTACACTGAAATAAACATTGCCTAACGCATTGGTGCAATAAGCTTCGCCTTTGGGATCATTGATATTCTGAGCTAATTGTAACCCTTGCATTGCATATTGAAGGGCCGTATCGGGGTAAGAGGATAAGTAAGCATAACTTAACCCTTCCAGCAGTAATACGCGTTTAGGACTATCCTTAGTGGTAGTAAGCAGGTTCTTTAAACTATCCGTTTCGGTATTTTGTCCTTTTGCCAGCACAAAGAAGAAAAGGATCATACTAAGGAACAGCGATTTCATGCTGCTAGTTTAGGTGCTTAAAAGATACTGTTTTTATAGGAAAAAGCAATGTTCATCAATACGGGCAAAGTGATGTTTTATCCTGCATACAATACTTTTTCCTTTCATATAGCATCATCAATTAATTTTGCGGCTCAAAAGTTTCCGGTAAAGGAAAATAGGAGTATATATATGAAAGTAATGAAATTCGGCGGTACCAGTGTAGGCTCGCCACAACG
Source organism: Chitinophagaceae bacterium (assembly GCA_025924755.1). Classification (GTDB taxonomy): domain Bacteria; phylum Bacteroidota; class Bacteroidia; order Chitinophagales; family Chitinophagaceae; genus Flavisolibacter. Next base: position 6,279 of record JAICHT010000159.1, read on the forward strand.
CATGCAGCAGGTAACAAAACTAATTACCGCAGATACTGAAAAAAAGATAGTGGTATTAAGTGCGGTATCGGGCACTACCAATGCTTTAGTAGAAATCTCCTCTTTATTGGCAAAAGGCGACCGTATTGCCGCCAAGCAAAAAATTGATACGCTGGAAGCGCAATACCAGCAATTCATTAAAAGCCTGGTAATTACACCTACTGGAATTAACCTTGCAGAAAACATCGTAAAAGAGCATTTCGAATTTCTGACTATTATTCTTCGTATTTCGTACAGCGAAGCTTTAAATAAAGATGTATTGGCCCAGGGCGAATTGTTGTCTACCAAATTGTTCAGTGCCTATTTGATGGAGCAGGGTATTGCGCACAAATTACTTCCGGCGCTGGATTTTATGACTATTGATGCCAACGATGAGCCGCAGGTAGAAGCAATACGTACCCGCATTTTAAGCCTCTTAGGCCAATACCCCGATGCTACATTGTTTATCACACAAGGGTTCATTTGCCGCAATGCAAAAGGAGAAGTGGATAACTTAAAAAGAGGCGGAAGTGATTACAGCGCATCTTTAATTGCGGCCGCCGTACAGGCGTCTGTTTGTGAAATATGGACGGATATCAGTGGAATGCATAATAATGATCCCCGCATTGTAAATAAAACCATTCCCATTGAGCAGTTAAGCTTTGATGAAGCTGCAGAACTTGCTTACTTTGGCGCTAAAATTTTACACCCCGCATCTATATGGCCGGCACAGCAATACAATACGCCGGTTAAATTATTGAATACCATGGAGCCGGAAGCCAAGGGAACATTAATTTCCGGACAAGCTACCTCCAGCGGTGTAAAAGCCATTGCTGCAAAAGACGGTATAACCGCTATTAATATTAAAAGCAGCCGCATGCTGCTTGCCTATGGATTTTTAAGGAAGGTGTTTGAAATTTTTGAAAAATACAAAACACCCATTGATATGATCACTACCTCGGAAGTAGCCGTATCAGTAACAATTGATAGTGATGCGTCTTTGCCTGCTATCATAAAAGAGTTAGAAGCGTTTAGTACAGTGGTAGTAGATTACAATCAAACCATTATATGCATAGTAGGCAACGAAATTGCCGCTACGCCTAAAAGCATTCAGCAGGTATTTGAAAGTTTAAACGAAGTAAATGTAAGAATGGTTTCCTATGGCGGCAGCGCTCACAATATTTCGATATTGGTAGCCGCCGAGTTAAAGAAGCAGGTATTGCAACAGTTAAATAGCGGCCTGTTTGGTTTGTAAGTTTCGGGTGTGGAAGCAATAAATTTTTTGGCTAAAGAAGACTTTCCGGTTTAAACTTTTCGTTTACATTTTAACGGCGCCGTAAATTTTATACAATACACCGGCTAAAGTGTTCAAATGAAAAAGATCATCTATTGCATAAGCGGTTTAGGAACCGATGAGAATATATTTTCAGGATTGCAAATTGATGGTTATCGCCTGCAATACCTTCCATGGCTTCGACCCCATCCGGATGAAAGTGTACAGGCGTATGCCGCCCGGATGGCAGCACCGATTACGGAAACCTTGCCAATAGTATTAGGAGTTTCTTTTGGCGGAATGATAGCTATTGAGATAGCTAAAAAAATTACCCTGCGTAAAATTATTATACTGTCCGGAGTAAAATCGGATGCTGAATTACCACTATGGATGAAAGTTTCGGGCAAACTGCA
>JAICHT010000160.1 GCA_025924755.1 Chitinophagaceae bacterium
CTGCAGGAAACGGTTTACAAAAATTTTTTGAAAGGCAAGAAAGCTACCTGGATGGCTGATGCGTCTAAAATACATTCCTTTACCTATACGCCCGATGCGGCAAAAGCTACGGCTATGCTGGGTAATGATCCCGATGCATACAACGAGGTGTGGCATTTGCCTACTTCCTCAGAAAAACTTAACGGCAGGCAGTGGGTGGAGCTTTTTGCCACCGAAATGAATACGGCACCGAAACTTACCGTAGCCCCTTCCCTGCTGGTGAAAGCAATGGGATTTTTTAACCCGCTGATGAAGGAAATGCACGAGATGTTGTATCAATTCGATAGGGATTATTATTTCAATAGTAGCAAGTTCAATGAACAATTTCCGGAGTTTGAAACGACGGCTTACAGGGATGGCGTTAGGAATGTGGTGCAGTATAATACAAAATGATTACCTATAATTAAAGTTTTGCCTAAAAATTAATTTTTACTGAAATAAATTGGTAAAGGTGGCTCCTATAAATACGCCAAAGCCAAAGTTATTGGTATCAGTGCCAAATGTGTAGCTGCGGTTGCTGATATAGCCTGCGTATACACCGCCGTTAAAATTGGCTCTATCAGCATCAGCCGTTAAAAAATACACAGGAATTTCAAAGGAAAAAACCTTTTGGTTCAATGCCACATTTACATTTGGGTTCACCCGCAATCGCGAAGCCGTATAACCGCTGGACAAATATTCAAACCGAAGCAGCTCGCTGTTTTGATGTAGCGGAGCTGCAGGGCTTAGCTCTCGCTGCACCTGAACGCCACGATTGTTAACCGGTACCAGGTACGTTTCGGGATCGTCGGCAATATAGCCGCTTTTATGTGTAAAGGTCAATGCCAATATGCCCCATTTCCGTAACATCCCTGCGGTTACTGCGCCTTTAAATGCAGTTTTGGATGCTTCGGCTGCCGCAAACGAAACAGGATTAGCCACATAGTTAAATGTTTGCTGTTGCATGGCAGTTTTAATCCCTAAATAATACGCAGTACCCCAATCAATATTGGCAATTTTATCAAACACCATTTGTTGTGCATGGGTAAGATTATCATAATTAAAATCCATTATGTTGCCTCCTGCTGCTTCTATTGCACTATTGTAAGATGCCACATCATAGTGAAAGCCGTCGCCCCACCATATTTTTTGCGCACCCATACTTATCGAACTATTGCCCGACAGACCTGCAAGCGTCAAAGGCTTCACCGATTGCGACTTGCTGGTTACCGGCATAGAAACATTGAAGCTAAAGTTTACTGCTTTTTTAGATACATAGTTGATATTTCCCTCGGCAGTAACACCATCATTGGTAGCGCTTAGTTTAGCAAAATTGTTGTAAGAAATAAAACCACTTGTATTGGAAGATTGAAGGGTTTTGGAAGGTATTACTTTTTGTGCTTTGGCAATTTGCTCCATGTTTAACTGCACTCTATCCTGGCAAAACGCAGTATTAAAAACCAATATTAGAACGGCATATAACAAAACGCTTTTCATTCTCTATTCTATTAAAGATTATATGGTAATTCCATGCTGGCCTGTAGTATGATTGTATTTTAAAACTCCTTTCACTTCCCACCATTCTTCAGCCGGTTCATCTATGGCAATATGGTAGGTGCTACCGGGCAAACCCTGTACAAAATACGTAAGATAATGCAGGCCGGCGTCTAAAGAAACGGTTGCCGAACCCGGTTCTTTCAACACTTCATTTCCATCTATAAAAACTTTCACCCAGCCGGAATTGGATGACGCTGAAATGGTGAGTATGGTTGTCATGGTTTTAATAATTAGGCAGGTTCAAAAATTATATACAATCGTTTATTATGGCCTGTAATGCCAGCCGTCAGGTGATACCATATCCAAATGCTGATATTACTTTCGGACATATCTTAGTATGATTCATCTTAAAGCCTGTTCCATCGTATAAATTTTACATAGTTGAATATACAATATCTATCCAATAAAAAAGCCTGCAATTGAATGCAGGCTTCTATTTAGTAAAATAAATTAATATCGTTAATAGCCAGTACTGCCGTCGCGTACTTTCATTTTCTTTTTACCAGAGTTCTTCTTTTCATAATCCAACACCACCTGCGGCTTGGCTATTTTTTTGGCTTTTACTTCCGCTTTATCGGCAGTAGCATCGCCGGTACTATCGCTTACATCCAATGGTTTTAAATCATCATTTGCCTGAACTACAGGTTTGTCTAAATTCCAGTCTTCAGTTTTTTCAACAGCACCGGTCATCGGGTCATAAAATTTCCACGTGCCGTTGCGTAAGGAATAACCTTCCAGCTTTACTACTTTGCGGGAAATGATTTTTGTCGGGTCGTTAATATCGTACACATTTACGGTATCATATGGGTTGTCTGGATTGACCGATTTCCAGCTTTCTTCCCGTATCGGGTTGCCCATATTATTGAAGTAGATGTTCTTCCCGTCCTTATTGCCCCAGCGGTAATTTTCTACAGCCGTTAAATCGCCTGCTGGCGAAAAGCGGCGCCAGGTGCCTTCCTTGCGGCCATTTACATACAAACCTTCTTCTTCGTAGCCGGGCTCGCCGCGTAGTTCCTCTACTTTTGTTACCCAGCGGCCTTGCTTGCGGCCCTTCATATCCACAGTGTTTAAAGTGTCACCTTTCACACCAATGATATAACTTTTCCATTGCGAAAAAGCATTTGTAGAAATGAACAGCAAAAGCAAAAGTATATAACGCATTGTTTAGTAAGTTTGAAAGTTATGAGGAGATAGGGTTTCGATAAAATGTAAACGTTCGTATTGGCAATTAAATTATAATATACCTGGAAATATGATCTTTTTTAAGTGGTTTCACCGCTCCGTAAAGTTACAACCATACAAGAGTGCGACGCAAGAGAAGTCTAAAAGAATTACTAAAGTTGGCTTCCCAAAAATTTACGCTTTTCTAATAGCCTTGATATTAATAACCTGTAACAGCCAGGCACAGGTAAAAGTAACACCTGCCTCTGAACGGTTAAAAAGTTTTACACAACGGGAAGCGTTGCAAAAAAAGTCGCTTTTAGATAGTGTGCCCTTTCATAATATTGGCCCTTCGGTAATGGGCGGCCGCGTAGTTGATGTGGATGTAAATCCCGACGATCCCACTGAATTTTATATTGCATATGCAACCGGTGGGTTGTGGCATACTATCAATAACGGCCAGTCCTTCACTCCCGTTTTTGATAGTGCCGATGTGATAACGATTGGTGATATAGCCGTAAACTGGAAGACAGGTACTATATGGGTAGGTACCGGGGAGGTTAATAGCAGCCGGTCGTCCTATGCCGGTATTGGCGTATATAAAAGCAAGGATGGCGGTAAAAGCTGGCAATATTTGGGCCTGCCCGAATCGCAGCATATTGGTAAAATACTATTGCATCCAACCGATGATAATATCGCATGGGTCGCCGTATTAGGACACCTGTATTCGCCCAATAAAGAAAGAGGAGTTTATAAAACAACAGATGGCGGAAAAACCTGGAAGCAAACGTTGTATGTGGATGATAATACCGGTGCTGTGGATATGGATATCAATCTTCAAAACCCCGACGAAGTATATGCCAGTAGCTGGTACAGAACCCGCCGCGCCTGGAACTTTGAACCCGCAGGTAAAACCAGCGGTATTTACAAAAGTAAAGATGGTGGAAATACCTGGAAACTGTTGACCAGTTCGGATTCCGGCTTTCCTACCGGTGATAGTACCGGCAGAATTGGCATTGCTGTTTATCCAAAAAATCCTCAGATAGTATATGCAGTTGTAGACAACCAAAAGGCCCGTCCAGACACTGCAAAAAAAGACACCAGCAAATACCTGCTTAAGGATTTTAAAGACCTTACAAAAGAAGGTTTTGCCCGGCTCAATAATAATAAGTTGGACACTTTTTTTAAAGCAAACGGACTTAGCAAAAGGTACAACGCAAAAGATGTAAAACGGTTGATAGAAACAGGGCAGCTAAAGCCAACTGCTATATATGATTACTTGTACACTAACGATGGTTTCCAGGGATTGCCTATTGGCTGCGAAGTGTATCGAAGCGATAATGGCGGCGAAAGCTGGCACAAAACAAATCAAAAAGGTTTGCCATTGGTTTTTAGTACCTATGGTTATTACTTTGGCAAGATCTACATATCACCTGTAAACGATCAAAAAATAGTACTACCCGGCTTTGTGGTGGAGGCCTCAGAAGACGGTGGGAAAACGTTTAAGCGAATAGACAATGGCAATGTTCACGCCGATAATCATGCTTGCTGGATAGACCCAAAACGGGATACGCATATGATATTGGGCAATGATGGCGGCGGTAATATCACGTACGATAACGGGGCTCATTGGGCTAAGATAAATGCACCGGCTGTAGGACAATTTTATTCGGTGGTTACGGATAATGCCAAGCCCTATAATGTATATGGCGGCTTGCAGGATAATGGCGTTTGGTATGGACCATCTACCAATAAAGAAAATGAAAACTGGCACAGCAGTGGCAACTATCCTTTTAAAACAATCATGGGTGGAGATGGCATGCAGGTTCAGATAGATCAGCAGGATAATGTAACTACCTATACCGGCTTTCAGTTTGGTAATTACTCCAGGCTCAACCGAACTAATCCCAGAGCCACCAGCAAACGTATTACTCCGCAGCATTCGCTAGGAGAAAAGCCTTACCGGTTTAATTGGCAGACTCCTGTTTTAATCAGTCAACATAACCAAGAGGTGATCTATTTCGGCGGTAATAAATTATTCCGTTCATTTAATAAAGCGGATACTTTTTATGTAGCAGGCAACGACTTAACCAAAGGAGAAAAAAAGGGCGATGTCCCATATGGTACTATAACCACGATATCCGAATCTCCGCTGCGTTTCGGATTATTATATGTCGGTACGGATGATGGTAATATCCAATTATCCAAAGACGATGGTTATAGCTGGACGTTATTGAATGCGGCTTCAAAGAAAGTGCAGAAAGGATCTTTACCTCAAAATTTATGGATAAGCCGTGTGTTAGCTTCGCAGTATAAAGAAAGCCGAGTATATGCTGCTTTAAGCGGTTACCGAAATGATGACTTTGCTCCGTATTTGTATGTGAGTGAAGATTTTGGCACCACCTGGAAATCGTTAAGTAACGACTTGCCCATAGAACCAATTAATGTAATAAGGGAAGATGCTAAAAATGAGAATATTTTATATGTTGGCACCGATGGGGGCTTGTATGTAAGCTTTGATAAAGGGCAGCATTTTATGATGTGGAATGCCGGTTTGCCTAGATCCATACCCGTACATGATATTTCCATTCAGCAGCGTGAAAACGAGATCGTATTAGGCACGCATGGCAGAAGCATTTATATTGCTAAGCTGGATGATGTGCAAGGCCTGCAAAAAGACAAAGATTGGCTAAAGAAAAAACCCAAACCAGCCAAAGCAAAAGAAAAAGATGACAACCATGACGATGAACATATGGCTGAAAAGGAAACCGATTAAATTTATCACAGTAAATAGAGGTTGTAAACAGTCATCACCTGATTAAATCGTTTACTGAACGACCCTACATTTATTTACTCTTGTTATACAAAAGAGTATTTTTATAACAAGGATGAAAATACAGGTAAAAGAATTCAGGCAGTTTTTTCATAGCCAGCACTTTGAAGATGGTTTTCGCACCACACTGGCTGTTTTATTGCCGACGGTTGTATCTTTTTATCTCAACCAGCTGGATATAGGCTTAACCCTTTCCACCGGTGCTTTGTGTGTAAGTTTAGCCGATGCGCCCGGACCTGTGGTTCATAGAAAAAACGGGATGCTGTTCTGCGCCGTATTTGTTTTCATCGCAAATCTTTTTACCGCATATGCCCGGTTAAATATGTATACCATGGGGCTGGAAGTGCTGCTATTCAGCTTTTTCTTTTCCATGTTTAATGTGTACGGGACGAGGGCAACCTCTGTAGGCAATGCTGCCCTATTAATAATGGTGCTTACTATGGATAAAGGGGGTGGCTCGTCCGGAGCTTTGCTAGATAGTACTCTGGTGTTTTTGGGCGGCCTTTGGTATATGCTGGTCAGTTTGTTATTTTACCAGATTCGCCCTTACCGCGCCTCACAACGGGCTTTGGGCGAGTGCATTCGTGAACTGTCTAAATTTCTTGATATCAAAGCTGATTTCTATGATACGCAGACAGATCTAAAAGACGATTACCTCCGTTTGGTTTCGCAGCAAATGGTAGTAAGTGAAAAGCAGGATGTGGTAAGAGAAATACTTTTTAAAACAAGAGAAACCATTAAAGAAACAACACCAAATGGCCGCAGACTGGTATTGGCGTTTGTAGATGTGGTTGATTTATTTGAAGCGGTCACAGCCAGCTATTACGATTATGAATCGCTTAGAAAACGATATGCCAACAATAGCGTATTAGCAGGTGTTTCGCATCTTGCAAAACAGATGGCTAAAGAACTGGATAATATAGGCATTGCCATTGAAGCAGACATATCTTATAAAAGAAAGGCTGGTTTTGAAAAAGACCTTGCCGATCTTATGAGCAAGATCAACCAGTTAAGTAAAGACACAGACGATACAAACCTGGTTTTACGAAAAATAGTAGTCAACATCCGCAAAATGCTGCAACACTTTTCCGATATCCTGCTTTATTTTGATATGGAAACGGTAAAGGCAAGAAGGAACGAAAAAGTAGAATACTCCCGTTTTATTGGTCATCAAAGTTTAGATCCAAAAATCTTTTTGGATAATTTTTCTTTTTCTTCCTCTGTATTTAAACATGCACTCCGATTGACGCTGGCTTGTATTACAGGTTTTATTATAGCCAAATCTTTTTCGCACGGGCATCACAGTTACTGGATCGTGATGACAACGACTTTTATGTTAAAGCCGGCTTTTAGCCTCACCAAACAACGCAATTATGAACGTATTGCCGGCACTTTCATTGGTGGTATTATTGGTGTATTGATATTGGCTTTTATTCCCGACAAACAAATACAATTTGCCATTTTGGTAATATGCATGATTGGTGCTTACAGCTTTCAGCGTACCCGTTATTTTGTGTTTGTTATTTTTTTAACTCCTTTTATTTTAATCCTGTTTAAATTTCTCGGCTTAGGGTTTATGCATGTTATCGAGGAAAGAATGTTAGATACGCTGATTGGCTGCGTAATTGCCTTATTGGCGGGCTACCTGCTTTTCCCGGATTGGGAATCGGAGCAGCTTAATCGTTATTTTTATAATATGCTGAAAGCTAATGAAAACTACCTGCTGAAACTCTTACAAAATTTAATAGGAAAAACCGTTAGCGTTACCGATTATAAGCTTGCAAGAAAAGAAGTATATGTAAGCTCGGCAAATTTATCTGCAGCCTTTTACCGCATGTTATCCGAGCCAAAAAACAAGCAAAAAAATAAAAATGCCATTCACCAGTTTGTAGTGTTAAACCATATCTTGTTTTCAAATATTGCCACGATTGCTTCCGGACAGTCTTTGCAAGGAGCGGCCACGCATGCAGAAGAAATTGTTCGGCCGGCAAAAAAAGCATTACTGGTTCTTGAAGAAAGTTCTAAAAAATTTAATTTAAAAGATCCCTTGCCGGTTGCTATGGATACTGTATCGGCTACCAGGCATATAAACCAACCTGCATCTACCGAAGATCTACCACTCAAAAACCATTTGGAATTTATTTACCGGGTAAGCACGAATATTAGTAAAGCAACGGATGCTATTATTGCCGGATAAACCCTTCCACCGCAAGTTCATAACCCTTCATACCCAAGCCAATAATACTTCCTGCTGCTTTGGCGGATATATGGGAAAGCTTACGGAAATCCTCACGGGCATGCACATTCGAAATATGCACTTCAATCACAGGTGTTTTTATGGCGGCAATCGCATCGCCAATAGCTACAGAAGTATGCGTATATCCACCAGGGTTTAATATGATACCGTTGTA